>CAUPXR010000039.1:0-5708 GCA_963515225.1 uncultured Candidatus Saccharibacteria bacterium
CTACAGCTTCCAAGAAGGCGATCGCCAGCGCGGGCGCAACCAGCAGCACGTTATCGAGGCGATCATCGCCAAGCTGTCGCGTACTGAAAATGCCGTAAAATTACCGCAAATCGCAGGTATTATTCGCGACTCTGTCGAGACAGATCTATCCGAGCAGTCGATTAAGTCGATCATCCGCAAACAACTTGACGATATCCATCCGTGGAAAGTCGAATCAATTACTGTTGATGGCGCTGGTGCAATGGAGCAAACGTATAGCTATAACAGTACGCCGCTTTACGTGATGATTCCATCTGATGAATCGGTGAATGCTGCCAAGGCGAAGATTTCGGCATATTTGAAATAAATGACAATGATTTTTCCTAATGCTTAAGCTTTGAGTTGGTAACTACCTCTGATATAGTCAGTAATCAGAGGAGAGAGTGGTTAGTAAGCGAGAAAAACCAGATAAGAATAGTCAGGCAGCGCCGGTTAAAAAGCGTACTAGTGTTAAATTTGCATCAAAAAATCGTGAAAAATTACATGATGATTTGGAAAATAAAAAGTCTGGCGGCAAGTTAGATTCTGGTCTGTATTGTTTCACGGCCATCGCTCAGTTTCATGGTATTCCTGCTGACCCGGAGCAGATTGCTCATGCGTTAGCGATTGATCCGCGTGTGGGTATGAGTGAGACGGATATGCTACGGGCGGCGCGCTCGCTCAAATTGAAGGCCCGGGCGGCTACAGTTAATTCTAAGCAATTAACGAAGTTGCCATTGCCGCTGATCGTTGGTATGAAGGATGAAAAGTTTGCGGTGTTGGCGCAAATTGCCGAGGATAGTATGGCGGCGCAACTTACTGATACTAAGAATGACAGTCGTCGCAAAATCAAAGGTTCTGGTAGAAACATCAACAGTAAATTCCTCATTCTACCGCCAAATGGCGGGCCGCCGCAGGTGATGTCGGCTGAGGATTTTCAGGACAAATGGACCGGCCGCGTAGTACTATTTACGCAGCGTTTCTGGAAAGAGGCGGACAGAAAATTCAATCTCAAATGGTTTATTCCGACGATCATCAAATATAAAAAGCCACTGCTTCAAGTATTGCTGGCGGCGCTGGTGGTACAAATTATCGGAATTTTTACGCCGATTCTGACGCAGGTTGTTATCGATAAGGCTCTCGCGCATCATAGCGTATCGACGCTTGACGTAATCGTTGGCGGGCTGGTAATTATCGCGTTATTTGAAGGGATGCTGGGGATTGCTCGCAATTATATTTTCACGCACACCACTAGCCGGATTGACGTAATTTTGAGTTCACGGCTGTTTCGGCACTTATTTGCTTTGCCGCTAAGGTATTTTGAAACCCGGAGAGTCGGCGATACCACGGCGCGGGTGCTGGAGCTGGAGCGAATTCGGTCTTTTTTGACTGGTACGCCGATGACGGCGCTGATCGACATTAGTTTTATGTTTGTTTATATCATTGTCATGTTGTTTTATAGCACAACATTGACGTGGGTGGTGCTGGGCAGTCTGCCGGTGTTTGCGATATTGTCTGGTATCATCATGCCGCTGCTTCGCCAGCGTTTGGATGAAAAGTTTAATACGGGCGCCGAATCCCAATCGTATTTGGTCGAGTCGATCACTGGTGCGCAGACTATCAAATCGTTTGCGCTGGAGCCGCAGCTGCAGAAAAATTGGGAGGGCCGGCTGAGTAATTATGTTCGCGCTAGTTATAAAACTAATTTACTGTCAGGCAATGCTGGCGCGCTCGGTCAACTCATTCAAAAGATTTTTGACATCGCTATTTTGTGGGTCGGTGCGCATATGGTGATGGCGGGCAACTTGACCATTGGCGGGTTGATTGCCTTTCGGATGCTGAGCGGTCGGGTGAGCGGGCCTGTATTACGTCTCGTGCAATCATGGCAAGATTTTCAACAAACGGGTATTTCCATGAAGCGGTTAGGCGATATTTTTAACAGCAAGCCGGAGCCGACACTTGATCCGAGCAAGTCGCGCCTGCCGAGCATCACTGGCGTTGTGCGGTTCGAACATGTGCGGTTTCGTTATGCGCCAGATAGTCCCGAGGTTATCCGCGATGTGTCGTTTGGCATTCGTCCTGGCACGGTGGTCGGCGTGGTTGGGCGCAGCGGTTCGGGCAAAAGTACGATTTCTAAATTATTACAACGATTGTACGTGCCAGAATCAGGCAAGATTTTGATTGATGGTGTCGATATTGCTACTACCGATCCGAGCTGGTTGCGCCGGCAAATTGGCGTGGTTTTACAGGAAAACTTTTTGTTTAATGCCAGCGTGCGTGATAATATCGCGGTGCATGTGCCGAGTAGCAGCATGGATGACATCGTGAGGGTGGCAAAAATTGCTGGCGCCCATGAGTTTATCGCCGAATTGCCTAATGGTTACGACACGATGGTTGGTGAAAAAGGCGAGGGCTTGAGCGGCGGACAAAAGCAGCGCATCGCTATCGCCCGGGCACTGCTGCATAATCCTAAAATCCTCATTTTTGACGAAGCGACATCAGCGCTTGATTATGAATCGGAAAATATTATTCAGAAAAATCTCAAGCAGATTACGGCTGGTCGAACGGTCATTATCATTGCGCATCGTTTGTCAACGCTCAAGTCGGTCGATAAAATCATGGCAATTGATCGCGGCCAATTGGTTGAATATGGTACGCCGGCGGTGCTGCTGAAAAAGAATGGTTTGTACGCATATCTGCATCGGCAACAGTTAGGAGACGAAACATGAGTTGGCTAAAAAGCGACCGGCTGCAGTACGAATTTTTGCCAGCAGCTGAGGAAATTGTTGAAACACCAGCCGCTCCGCTGGGCGCGTTGGTGGTTTGGCTAGTTACATTGTTGCTGATTGTGGCGTTGGCATGGTCATATTTTGGCAGGATTGATATTGTAGCGGTAGCTAACGGTAAAATATCCACTGAAGGCAGTACCAAAATTATCCAGCCAGCGATTTCTGGCGTGGTGACAAATATTAATGTGCATGAGGGCCAGCGCGTCAAAAAAGGCGAAACTTTGCTGGCGCTTGATAAAACCACTGCCGAAAAAGACGTTGCTACTGCCAGTCAAAGTCTGAACGCGGCGCGAGTCGAGCGCGATATTTTGCGGCGGCTAGCTGTTGGCGGCAACACTGATGAAATTATCAATGGCGCTGAGCTGCCGGACGAAACCAAAGCTATGCTGCGCCAATTTGCCGGCTCGCAAACCGCGTTGTCCGCCGCCAGGCAGCAAGCTGTAAATGGTACGATTTCTAACTACCAGCAGCAATTACAATTTAATCAGCAAGCGAAAAACCAGCTGGAAACCAATGCGCAAAATCTTAAAAATCGCAAAGCCGAGATTGAAAAGCAATTACCAAACGTCAACCCTGTCGATAAGCTGCGCCTGCAGAATGAACTGAGCAATATTGACCAGCGAATCACTAGTGCCGACAGCGCTGTCCTTGGCCAGAATCAGCAACTATTACAATCGCAGTCGGCGCTCACTCAGGCGCAAAATCAGTCGCAAACCCAAACTGCCGAAACCAACAGCGCTTTTAATAATCAAATCATCATGGCAGAAAAGAGAATTATTGAACTGGAAAATAATCTGGTGAAAGCCAAACAAATTTTAGCGCAGACTACCATCACTGCGCCTGTTGATGGTACAGTACTGTCGCTGACAGTGAAAACAATTGGCGGTGTGGTCAACGCTGGGCAACAGCTGGCGCAAATTGTGCCAGAAAAAGTGCCGCTCTATGTTGATGCGGCGCTGGACAATCAAGATGTCGGCTTTGTTAAATCTGGCCAGCGCGTGGTCGTCAAAGTCGCTACCTATCCATTCCAGCGTTACGGCTACCTGGAGGGGACGGTTGAAAATATTAGCCCCGATGCCATTCAGGACGATAAGAAAGGTCTCATTTATAAAGCTAAGATTAAACTGAATGACGATAAAAGCTCCAAGCAAAATCAACTCAAATTACTGCCAGGCATGAGCGTCTCTGCCGAAATTACCACCGGACAGCGCCGCATCATTGAGTTCTTCCTCGACCCGCTGATAACCAAGGCGGATGAGAGTTTGAAAGTCAGATGAGATAATGTTTAGCGCGCGGCATGGATAACGCAACTTATTTATATTTCTGACGTGCTGTCAAAATAACGCACCGTCATGAGACACAGTAGCTGATATAATTTATCAACGTCGCTATCTTTACGGATGATGCCGCCTGGACGCGAAAGCTTATTGTCTGACTCCATCTGGACGATGGTGTAAGTCAGTAGATTGAGTAAAAATTCAACGCTGTATCCTTCGCTGTGAACAATTTGCCGGCGGGCGCTGTCGATTGATTTTAACATCGGCTGGTAGTCGGCGATATCAATATTAAACTTAGCCAGGGCGATTTGCAGTGATTGCATAAATGTCGGGCGAGCAATTAACTTATAAATATCTCTTTCTGGGCGCAAATAAAAATCGCGGACATCGTCCGCTAATTCAGGCTTAACTGATTTAATCGCTGCTAAAACTTTTTGGATATCATGAAGAGTCTGCTGTTTGGCGTTACGATTTTGCCGGCGGATTTCACATTCGGCAACCGCTTCGGCGAAACTTTGTAGCGCGAAAATTAGGCTGGTAATATTCATATGTACAGCATTAGAACTGGTACGAAAGCGGTAATCAATCAGCCGTGAGAACGCCAGTCCAATTTTGCTCGACGAACCAAGTTTTTTATGATGACCAGGATTCAGAAAAAAGTAAGCCATCTTGGCTAAGCTGTCAGCGTGCATCTGTGACTGAATGCGCGGGATTGAGCGATAGGATGGCGAACTTGTTGACAGGGCATACAAATGACGATTAGCTAAATATAAGCAAACATCATCGCCAAGCTGTATCGAATCAATCGTGCAGTCTGTTGAGTCGAAAAAGCTAATCCAATATAACTGAAAAGCTAGCAAAATATTACCTAAATTATTAAACGAAAAAGCGTGTTTTTGGTAAGCAAAGCTGTATCGCAACTGCGATTCGAGCTGGATGGGCGGTTCACCGCGGACTTGGCTGGAATTAATTTTGGTGGCGTATCCGGCGAAAATTGACGCGCGTACGCCGCGGTGAATGGAAGAATCCAACTTCGTTGAGACGGCTCGTTTGATGAGCTGGCTGGACATGCCAGTAGCGTGCGACTGAAAACCTAAGTTGTCTGGCGCGTGTTGAGCGAGCGTGGTGATATGAGCGCTCGAATATTTGCGCAGAGGCATAGTTAAGCTATCCGCTTCAGTAGATTGCCAGTGCAAATAGGCGCGGATATTGTACGCGATATTTTCTGGCGCGCCTTGGATGAGAGTCTTATTATAAAATACGAACGGCGCGATGTAGTCATTTCTGGATTTGATAATAATCAGTACTTTGTCAAATTTTCCAGACGCCAGAAATGTCATTGATGCAGTTAGTTCGGAGGTTATGGTGTCAAACTGACCATAGCCAGAAGCGATTATTTCTTTACTCTCGGCATCCAGGTAAAACGCCTCGCCGATATATAAGTTGTTGCGGCGATTTTTATATTTCATGGCTTTATTATAGGTTAATTTTTTGTGTTTGTGGTAATTTGATACGATTGCTGTAAGGTCGCCAGACTGGTGACACTTCCTGTGTCCCATTCGTAAGAATTATTCCCACTATTTAGAAAATACCAGGAGCGCTCTAGAGGTCTTTATAGCCCAGA
>CAUPXR010000040.1:0-5694 GCA_963515225.1 uncultured Candidatus Saccharibacteria bacterium
ACCCTCGCGGCCGTCGTCGTTCTCGACCAGCTCAACACCATCCGGCAAAACAATGTCGCCCACAGTCACCCGGTCGCCTTCTTTAACAAGACCGCTCGTCGGCGCCTCCAATGCTTCCGGCAAATCCATCGGCAAGGCCTTGACCTTAATCTTTTCAAGCGCTTGTAGGACTATCAAGCCGGCACGCTCCGCCTCGGATTCTCCTGTACCGCTCAAACGAATCGGCACTTCGGCAATCACCGGCTGATCAGCCCGGACTGCGTGAAAGGCAACATGACGAATAGTACGCTTTACTGGATGTATATCAACACTCTTTATCATGGCAATTTGCCGTTTTTTGCCAGCCAGTTGCACTGGAGTATGCTTACCTGCTGCCGCAACAACTTTATCAACTTCACCAGCAGCTGCTTGAATATTGTAGGCTTTTACACCAGCGCCGTAAACTACTCCCGGCACCAGTCCTTCTCGCCGCAATTTAGACACTTTCTTACCATGAATCTGGCGAGGCTGAATGTTTAATGTAATTTTTTCTCCCATACTTCTCCTTTCGGGTACCTGTTCGGAGGTAAATTTATATTACTATTCTATTATACCAAAATGCATAAGCAGTTACTGTATGTTATAATGGTGTAATTATGGAATCGTTCATTCATCTAATTACTAGCTTCGGCGTGTTAGCAATTTTATTAGTAGTGTTCGCGGAGTCGGGATTACTTATAGGATTCATCCTTCCTGGAGATAGCCTACTATTCACTTCTGGATACATGGTTCAGCAGAACATTCTACATATTGACATTCATATTTTCGCAATCTTAGTTTTTATAGCAGCAGTACTCGGAGATAGCGTCGGCTACAGTTTTGGACATAAAGTTGGGCGTAAACTGTTTGAAAAAGAAAATTCTCGATTTTTTAAGAAAAAATATTTGGAACAAACCGAAAAATTTTATGACAAACACGGCTCAGTAACAATTGTCCTGGCTAGATTTGTGCCAATCGTCCGCACATTTGCGCCAATCGTTGCTGGTGCTGGAAAAATGCACTATAAAACCTTTTTAATTTTTAATCTAATCGGCGGATTCTTGTGGTCATCGCTGTTTATTTATCTAGGATTTTACGCTGGAGAGTTCTTGACTAAGGCTGGTATAAACATTGAAGTTGCCGCACTTATTATTATATTCCTGTCTGTTTCACCGATGATCATCCACGCTCTAAAAAAGCCCTCATTCCGCGCAACACTAAAAAAGCAAATCTTGGTTTTATTATCAAAAACTACCCGCCGCCGAAAAAAATAAAATCCAAACATCATTGCACAGATTTACTTGGCTTCAATTAGACATCGTATACTGCACCTTTTCCTGTCAAACTAATTTTAGAAATCGCTCAATCGTCTTTTTATAGTAAATTTTTCAAATACTTGCCGGTAAACGAGGCTGATACTTTGGCGACTTCTTCTGGCGTACCGCTCGCTACTACCGTACCGCCGCCGAGACCGCCCTCGGGCCCCATATCGATAATCCAGTCGGCCGATTTGATGACATCCAAATTATGCTCGATGATGATCATACTGTTACCGCCATCGACCAGCTGCTGCAAAATGCCCAGCAGCCGCTTAACATCGGCAGAATGTAGCCCAGTTGTCGGCTCGTCCAGAATATACATAGTCTTGCCCGTCGAACGCTTGGAGAGTTCTGTCGCTAGTTTAATACGCTGTGCCTCGCCGCCTGAAAAGGTGGTCGCTGGCTGGCCGAGCTTGATATAACCAAGACCGACTTCGACCAGTGTCTGTAGTTTCCTAGCGATATTTGGCACGCTATCGAAAAAGCTTGCCGCCTGCTCAACTGTCATGTTCAATACGTCGGCAATGGTCTTATTTTTATACTTAATCTCCAGCGCCTCACGATTGTAACGCTGACCGTGACACTCATCACACTGGACATAGACATCCGGCAAAAAATGCATTTCAATCTTTATCATGCCGTCGCCTTGGCAATTTTCGCAGCGGCCGCCCTTAACGTTAAAGCTAAACCGACCCGCTTTATAGCCGCGGACATTAGCCTCAGGGTTACTGGCGAACAGTTCGCGAATTGGCGTAAAAATACCAGTGTAGGTCGCCGGATTAGAACGCGGCGTGCGGCCAATTGGCGACTGATCAATGACGATGGCTTTGTCTAGCTGCTTGATACCCTCAATTTTATCGTGTGCCCCTGACACATCGCTGGCCCGATTCAGCCGTGCCGCTAATTCTTTGGCGACAATATCATTGACTAGCGTCGACTTACCGCTACCTGAGACACCCGACACCACCGTCATTAGACCCAAGGGGAACGCCACGTCGATATGCTTCAAGTTGTTCTCACGAGCACCGCGGACAATCAGTTGACGGCTCGCATCAACCTGGCGGCGATGTTTTGGTACGGCAATTTTTTCTACGCCTGATAGATACCGCCCAGTCACGCTATCTGCACATTTGGCTACCTCTTCAGGAGAACCCAGCGCCACCACCGCGCCGCCATGCACACCAGCGCCTGGGCCCATATCGATCAAAAAGTCACTCTGCCGAATGGTATCCTCGTCGTGTTCGACTACCAGCACCGTATTGCCGAGATTACGTAGGTGCTTCAGCGTAGCAATCAGCCGATCATTATCGCGCTGATGCAAGCCAATCGACGGCTCATCCAGCACATACAGCACACCCTGCAAACCGCTGCCAATCTGTGTCGCCAGCCGAATTCGCTGCGCCTCGCCGCCGCTTAGTGTATTAGCCGCCCGCCCTAGCTCCAAATAATTCAGCCCGACATTACTCATAAAGCCGAGGCGGGCGGTAATCTCTTTCAAAATCAGCCGCGCGATCATCGCCTGCTGCTCATTCAGTGTTAACTTGTGAGTGAACAAATCGAGCGCATCATCAACACCGAGGTCGCAAATATCCATGATATTCAACCCCTGCACGGTTACCGCCAAGACAACCGGCTTCAGCCGCGCGCCGCCGCAAACATAACAATCCCGCTGGCGCATAAACCGCTCAATATCCTTGCGCATAAATTCACTATCGGTTTCTTTCCAGCGCCGCTCCAAATTGGGAATCACTCCTTCATAGGTTGTATCATAATACCGCCCATTACCGAGCTGCACTGGATATTTCTGATCGCCCGTACCATAGAGCACTTTCTGGCGCGCCCCCTCAGACAACTGCCCGACCGGTGTCCGAATGCTAAAACCATGCGCCTCAGCTACCGCCGAAATCTTGCGCATGTAAAAGTTATCGACATTGATCCGGTTGTATGGCCGAATTGCCCCTTCGGCAATTGTCAGATTCTCATTCAGCACTAAATTAGGATCAACCTCCAGCCGGCTACCTAGTCCAGTACAGCTCGGACAGGCCCCTTGCGGTGCGTTAAAACTAAACAGACGCGGCTCAAGCTCTGGGATCTCCTCATCTGGATGGTCAACACAGGCATAACGTTGCGAGAATGTCTTTAATTCATCAGTATCAGCATCTAGCACCTCAACCACACCCTGACCAAGCTCCAGCGCCTGCTCGACGCTCTGGCTCAACCGGCTAGTCAGGTCATTGTTCATTGCCAGGCGATCAACCACTAACTCAATACTGTGCTTATAGCTTTTCTGTAACTGCGGAAACTCATCCAGTGCATACAATACGCCATCCACGCGCACCCGGGCATAACCCAGCCGCCGATACTGCTCTGGAATGTGCGCAAACTCGCCCTTCTTATTCTTGACAATTGGTGCTAATAGAAGCAACCGCTTGCCATCATATTGCTTAGCAATCTCCTGGATAATCGCCTCGGCTGTGCGGCGCGACACTGGCTTATGGCAGCGCGTGCCGTCTGGCTTGAGAGCCGGACAATGCGGCGTGCCAATCCGCGCAAACAAGAGGCGCAGGTAATCATAAATCTCGGTCACCGTCGCCACGGTTGAACGTGGATTACGGCTGGTTGACTTTTGATCAATTGAAATTGCCGGACTCAGGCCCTCAATGCTATCAACATCCGGCTTATCCATAATGCCTAAAAATTGCCGCGCATAGCTCGACAGGCTTTCGACATAGCGGCGCTGGCCCTCGGCGTAAATCGTGTCAAACGCTAGTGATGACTTACCGCTGCCGCTCAGGCCAGTGATTATCACTAGTTTATCGCGCGGAATCTCCACGTCAATATTTTTCAGATTATGTTCACGAGCGCCCTTGACGCGAATAAACTCTACCATAACCGCTACATTATATCTGTTTTTCACAACTTTTTCCAGTCAGTGAACTGTAGATCCACCCGTTCATCTTTAAAATCCTCATGAACAGATTCTGAAAATCGTCGTTCATATACTTTATCCATACGTCGCCATTTTGTCAGTATGCCAGTCAATTCTGACGTAGAGACATTTGGATATTCTTCTAGCCAATCAAGGCAAGCACTTAGATGCACAAACGGCATACCATAGCTTGTCAAATATTTAAGCCTACCTAGTGATTACATTAATCCAAACTGCAGCGCATTCTGCTTATCGTTGCGCATACTATAGTACATTTGCTATAGTGTAGTCAAATGAATGTTATAGTAGAATTTTTCAAAAGCCTTAGTTTCAAGTTGCGTATTTTACTGATATGTATTATTAGTGCACTGATTGTTATGCTATTGCAATTTGGGCTTTATGATGTAATTGTAAATTTTATAATAGCTGGTGCTATACCTGGAACACATATGTCAATTCCATACTGGCTGATGTTGCTATTTTATGGCGCTATAGCGCTGAATATACTTATTGCTATTGAAACCTCAGCACAACGTCCGCTACCACCAAAAGACGATTGACTTAACTAAAAAGCTCAAGAGTTAGTCACTACTCGGCAATACCGCCTCCGCCCACAGCTGCAATTCTTGCAAGATAAACTGCTGTTCATCAGTCGCCGTCGACGCTAACCGCTGCAGAGACACCATAAATTGCGGTAGTTGTGCCTGCAGGTGCTGTGCCCGCCATGTTTCCCAATGAACTAGATCATCTTCACTGAGCGAACGCGGAAAGTTGCGCGCTTTGTAATGTAATAGTAGTGGCGCTAACCGTTCGTCCTGGAACTCTGGATGAAAATCAGCCAGCTCACGCTCATCAGCATTGCGCACCGCCTCAACTCGCAGGCGGTCACGGTCGTTCAAAAAGCCGTCGTATAACTGTGCTTCTGGATCAGGCAGTTTTTTGAAAGCTGGCTTATTTTCAAAAATAGTCCGTAATTTTTCGGCAAAGTCCGGGTGATTTAGTAAAATATTTTGATATTTCTGTACTGTCTTTAGATCAAGCGAAATCTTCTGCCAGCCGTCGCCCTGTTCCAGCACACCCAGCGGCGCCACCGCCGGACAGCGATTGTATTGCAGCTCTTTGACGGGCAATTTGACGAAATCCTCAGCCTGCCGCTCATCCCACGAAGCAAAGATTTTTGCCAACAATTCCTCCGCGCTCAACCCAACAAACGGTGTCGGATCATAGCGCAGATCATAGACAACCACGCCGCCGTTTCGACTGGTCGTCAGCGGAAATGCCACCGTAGTTTTGGCAAATTCTTTATCGTAGCGCCCGCTGGCATAGACAAACGGTTTTTTGTCGTCCACATTGACCAGCTGCTGGACTACTTTTTTGTCACGCATTTTTAGCAAATAATCATACAGTTGTGGCTGTTTTTGCTTGATC
>CAUPXR010000041.1:0-5553 GCA_963515225.1 uncultured Candidatus Saccharibacteria bacterium
CCGCTACGTCGGTCGAGGCGTCAACGATGATGTTTTGCGGATCAATCGCCCCCGGCGTGGTGTAAGCGGCAACTGCGCCGAAAATAATCCGGTTATATTGTAAAAACATAAATACTAGTAAAACGGTAATGCCTGCCATGGCTGGCATGAAATGGCGGGACTTTTTAACCTTTTTAGCGGAGTCGCGGACTTTCTGCTGGATTTGCTGGCGCAGCTCTTTCATGGCGTTTGCTTGCAAATCCACTGGTTTATTATCGGCGTCCGTTTCTGAAGTTTGAGCGGGATAATTCTTGTTCTTTGGCTGTCAAATGATTGGCATAAAACCGCTCGTAATACATTTGGTAATATTTTTGCCAAGCACTGTGATATTGCTTCCACTGGTCGCTGGTGATTTGCGTGCGTGCCGGGTCGATTGGCTGCTGGACTGGACGCGCAGTCGGCTTATCCTTGTTCGGTTGAGGCGCCAGCTGGTTATCTGGTGGTGATGTGCGCATGGCGTGGACTGTATTCTGCGGATTGTTATCCGCCTGAGGAGACGAGCTGGTTTGCGCTGATTGAGTCCGAGGTTTTTCCAGGGTTTGCTGGGTTGGCTGCTGGACTGGACGCTGAACCGGCGTGGTGTGCGGCGTGTTCTCGCCCGATTTTCCGGAATAAATAGCATCCAGCTGCCCGCGAATAATATTAGCCGCGGCAGTATTTTGCGGCGACGCTTGATCGCGAGTTGGCAACACGATAGGTCGATTATGATCTGATAGCGGTGCGCCCACTCGACCGTTTGACTGATCATCCGTCGGGTTCATAACTGGTTTAATTATAAGCGAAAACGGTAAAAAATAAAAGCCGGCGCTTGATTAGCCGGCGGCTGGTGTGGTACAATCTCTACCGTAGTTTGAAGCGTTCTCTCGTGCCGCGGTGGCGGAATTGGTAGACGCGCTAGACTCAAAATCTGGTGAGCATTTGCTCGTGCCGGTTCAAGTCCGGCCCGCGGTACCAGAGACTGCTTCAGACGGAAAAACCGCCCCTTTGGCTTTTTGGCTGGGGCGGGTTCTTAATGTCGATTTGCTAATATTTAGACGGTTGGAGGAGCTAAAATTCCCTCATTCATCATTTGCATGTATTTCAGATACTCTTCTTTACCTGGACGCTCTGCAGATTGGCTATATGGCTGCATGTACTGTCGAAATCCAGGCGTTGCTCTCACGCAAACTGGATCCGGAAGGCGCTCTCCTTGATAATTCGAAGGGTCGTCGGTATATTCAAGCACTCCCGAGGCGACGCAAAGCCCTGTGAATTCTGCTATGGTAAAAATATCGCTGTGGTTAGCCCACTGTCTGCCACCCCTATCAATCCCTATGTATTTATAATGACAACCGTCTTCTCTGTAGAACGCTTCAGGTATTCTACTAGCCAAACCTGTGATGACAGGCAGATTATCTATAATTTTTTTCTTGGAATATGTCTCGCAAACTCCGGTCGGGTCGACCGTTTCGACTAATTCGTCTGGTTTATATTTAGGATTTTCTTGATTTGGCAAGTATGCTTTACAATCGCGCATAACTTGGTGGCAAAAGCTAAGCCTATCTATTTCGGAAATTTCTGCCCAGTCAATTACCCCCATTTTTTAGCGTTTCATAGGTAAGGTCTCTTCTGTGCGCTTCTGATAATGATTTATACTCCATTCGTATAACTCCTTTATAATAAATAAGTAGCATGTATTATATGATATCTGTTCTTCTTGGTCAAATTATTAGAATTTTCGACAAAGAAAATAGCCCGCCAAGAGGCTCAAGCCGAGACCTATATGTCTCAAGGCGAGCTATTTTCTTGGCGGGCGGTTAGCCCTCGTCTGAGCCGTCAATCTCCTTTCTCACGATGGTGACGTTAATGCGAGGCTGCTGAGCGATCATGTCGAGTCTAGCGGAGTTCAACAGTGTCATAGCGAACGCATACGCTGCTAGCGTCATGCTAGGACCACCTCCGAAGTCGAAGGCGAGATTTGCCACGCCGTAGACAATTGTGACAGCTGCGAGTAGCTGCTTGAGGAAGATTCTAATGCCATTCGGCATCTCTTCTCTCCTTTCTAGAAGAGAGCTTAGCTCAAAGCTAAAGGGCACTTCTTGCCCTAAAAGACGAACTTTGAGCAAAAAGCTAATATATATATATCAATAATCGAACAAAAAGTCAATAGATTTAGGCAATTTTCTTGAATTTTATGCAAAAAATGACGTGAAATGACGAAAAAAGCCGGAAAATAGCAACGTACTATCCTGCTGAAACTAACAAACTATTTGTATACCTCAAGCAAGGATACTGCTAAAATCGCTTAGATTTGATTCTAAATTTACCCCGCGCAAACAGCGGTACTGGCGGCAGCCAGCGGTGATTCTGGCGACCAGACCAGGTAGCTGGCGATGCGGGTGCCGACTATGCCGCGCCAGATTGACATTGGCTCGTTCCAGTTCTGAGTGATGACGTCGCCGCCGTGAGCGATAACCAGGTGTTCGGCGTGAAACGCGCAGATTGTAACGGGATAAGTGATGGTAAATTTATGTAAAATGTCGACGAACTGCGCTAATTGGATATTGAAGGTTAGGATTTTTGGATAATAGACCGCGCGCAATAATTTTTGGACCTGGGCGAATGAAACGACGAAAACAAGGCGCGGATTGTCCAGGATTTCGGCGAAGCTGTTTTGCAGCAAGTCTACGGCGTCGCGCGTCACAACGACCGGACGCCGGGCTTTTTTAATCAGTTCCTCGTAAACGATTGCCGTCTGGCTGTTTTTACCGGCATCGCCGACCAGCAGCAGCGCGTCCGCCCAATCTTCCAAGGCTAATGCTGGCTGTAAAGCCTCGCGAGCCAGGCTGCCCGAAGGGTTTGTCGGCGCGAACAGCACGTCGGACATGGCGGCGGGAACGCTTTTTTTCAGCGCGTCTGGCAGCAATACGCGGACCTCGCCGACGCCAGTTTTCAGGGCTTCTTGGTAGCTGTCGGCTACCGCCAGAAAACCTAATTTATTGCCGCCAATTATTGCCAATTTTCCTGCTTGGCTGCGACGCTCCGGCTTATTCCATTCAATGTCCGGGAACAACGGTTTTGATTGTTCCTGCTTGCGCCAAAACTTCATATCCATATATCAATTGTAGCGCATTAGAGTTGTTTTATTGCCAGTTGGAGAATGGCGTTTAGAAATTATACGATTTGACGGTGCTGATTGAAGAGAAAATTACCGCCAAGTAGCGCGCGGCTGGACAGGCTGGAGTTGTTCGGGTTTGACGGATTTTTGGGCGGATAATTTATCGTTTCCGGAAATCTTTTTATATATTTCATCAAATGTTAGTCCTGAATCGCGGACTAATTTCGCCATGTCTTTACCGACGTAACGGAAATGCCAGCTTTCGGCTTCTATGCCGGTCAAATCTTCTTTACCTTCCGGGTAGCGCAGGATGAAGCCGTATTTGTAAGAGTTGTTTGCCAGCCAGGCGGCAGTTTCCTTTTTCAGGCTGCAGCGGGCGAAACTGGCTTTGCAATCTTTATCAAAGCTGGATAAGTCCACCGCTAGGCCAAGCTGATGCTCGCTGTGTCCTGCTTGATTAACGTATTTTTCGGTGTAGGCGGCGCCGCTTTTGGCTTTTGATTCGGCAACGAGTTTTTTCTGGTCGGCAGCTGAGCGGTAGGCGCTGGTTACAATTAAGTCGTTTTTGGCAGCCTTGGCGGCAGTAAACATGTCTTTTAGCTCCGGCTGAATTTCGGCGCTGGCTCGCTTGTCTTCCAACCAGTCGCCGTGTTCGACTGCCAGGTTAGCTAATTTCGGCTGGTAATCTTCGCTAATTCCCTGGGTTTTTGATACGTAAGCCCAAATACCGCCAGCTTGTAGTAACTTTTGCGATGGGATTTTTAGTTTTAACTGCGCGTTATTGGCGCCGGTAAAGGTTACGGTTCTTACTGGCGGAGTGATTGGCTGAGCCGCCATTTGTGCTTGATTCTGGTCGTAGGTGTCGCTGGCTTCGTACATACCGCCGACCAGTAAAAAAGTAAACGTTGTCCATGCTGATAGAACCATCGCCAGCAAATAAGTAAATATGTTTTTCCCGCCCTTCTTCATGATATGTATTATACGCTATTGGGCAGTTTTTGCTATACTTGCATTATGGTACGCGCTAAAAATAGTTCGCCTAAGAAAGCAGTTTCGCGTTTAATTGCCGCGGTGTTTTTAATGGCGGGCGCAGGATTTTTAACATATAAAGTGCTGGTTTGGCAGCTTGGTGCGCCTGTAAAAAATCAGCCGGCTGCTACGAGTACCGTGAAAACTAAACCGCACAACTCAGGCGAACGGACGCTGACCTTTTCGGCGGCGGGCGATTTTTTAGCGCATGATTCGGTTGTTAAGCAAGCTAAAACGAACAATGGCTATGATTTTTCGCCGTATTTTACCTCTGTCAAATCGTTATATGGCGGCAGCGACGTGTTCTTTTGCAATCCGGAAACGCCCAGCGCTGGTGCGGCGTACGGGATTTCCGGCTATCCGGCGTTTAACGCGCCAGTTGAATTGGCTCGCGACATGAGTAAAACCGGCTGCAATCTTATCAATTTGGCGACTAATCACATGGCAGATAAAGGACAAGCGGCGATTAATGCCACGCTTGACGAGTGGCAGAAATTGCCTGTCTTGGCGGCAACCGGTGCTAACCGTAATGCTAGCGAGCAGAAAAAGGTTAAATATTTTGAGAAAAATGGCATAAAGGTGGCGTTCTTGGCGTTTGCCGATTTCAGCAATGTTCGTTTGCCGAACGCTTACAGCGTTAATACATATCACGACGAGGCGCTAGTGCGGCAGTTAATGTCCGAGGCGCGCCAACATGCGGACGCGGTGATCGTGTCGGCGCATTGGGGTACGGAGGATTCGCATACAGTAACTGCCGACCAGCAGAAATTTGCCAAATTGTTTGCTGATTTGGGCGCAGATGTGGTGATTGGCACTGGCCCGCACATGATTCAAAAAGCCGACATGCTGGATCGAGCTGGCGGCGGGAAAACGCTGGTGTGGTATTCGATTGGCAATTTTTTATCCAGCCAGCTGCAAGTTGACGAATTGACCGGCGGCGTGGCGCAGTTTAAGCTTATTAAAACAGATAAAGGCATTTCAATTTCCGATGTCAAATTCCGTCCGACGTTCATGAGCTATGAGTGGTCGCCAGCTGACCGGCAGGCGCAGAACCTACTGGCGCGCCGCAATCTGAAGCTGCAGCCGTTGAAACAGGCGGCGAACGAGACTAAGCTGCACGGCACGACGGTTGAAGAGCGCTTGGCAAAAGTCCGGCAGTGGCTGGGTGGCACAGCTAAAGTAACTGTTGAGTGATGCGCTGCTTGCTAGCGGGATTTTTCTGCCGATGATTTCCCCAATAAAATTGGCGATGCCTGATCGAGTGTCATATCTGCTTTTTTCAGGGCTGCTGCTAGTTCGCGGCCAACATAGCGGAAATGCCACGGTTCGTATTGGTAGCCAGTGATGCGTTCCTTGCCCTTTGGGTAGCGTAAGATGAAGCCGTATTC
>CAUPXR010000042.1:0-5517 GCA_963515225.1 uncultured Candidatus Saccharibacteria bacterium
CAAATTTCTTATCATTACCCGAGCTTTTAGCATACGCCACGCCGGCAGTTGAATAAGCTGGGGTCACAGCTTGTACATGCGAGATTTTTCGCAGTTTAGCAATATCAGCATCGCTCATTGAATACTTGCTATGACGCGCTACCTTTTGTTTATCCAGCTGTTCTTCGCCAGTCTCTTCCGACGTATTGTACTCTGGCAGTTCTTCTTTCTTCTCTGACTCGATTTTTTTATTGACCATAATCACTTTTTTGTCGCCAGCCGCATCAACCATACTATTGGTATATAACCGACCGCCCTCGCCAGCCATCAACGCCAGACCAATCGTAAACGCCCCGACGGAAATCGCCAATGCCGTCAAAATTGTCCGGCCTTTCGACTGGCGAAGATTGCGCCCCGCCCGCTTGATGATATCAATTCTTCTCTTGCTATGCTCCTTGTATTTTCATTATACATAGTACTATGTTATACAAGGTACTATAAAAAGTCAAGTACTTTTAAATAAATTACCGCCTAAATGACAATCTATCCCTTAGATTTCTTCGATTTTTTAGTTTTCTTCTTTTTAGATTTATTCTTCGGCTTTACCAGCTTGGCGGCGCTATAATCTATATAATCTCTGTCTATTACATCCGCCATATACATCGCTGCATCATAAAACACTGGATCGCCCCATACGGCAATCTCTCCATTTTCATCATAGTCAACAACCGCCGCAATTATCACTTGATGTTGTCTACTATCAAGCTCTTCCCACGCTTCTTCTTGGTCCGTAAAATCAATTTCTTTCGTTCCATCGACAACGTCAAATCGTCCATTATACCATCGGCAATCCACCACAACCCCCTGCTGCAACTCCCCTTTATCATCTTGCACCCACGCACTCATAAATATAACCGTTTCATCATCCGATAGCTCAACCACCTCAAGCGGTTTTACCGGCTGTCGCGCATCAACAACCAACCTATCCTGTGTCTTGTCAATATACATCACCTCTTGCGGCTCAACAAACGACTCGATATCGAGTACATATGGAATTTCAACTGGCAACGTCTCGATCGTTATTTGCCGCAAGCGCTCAGGAACGCCGTCAGTCTCATGCTTTTTATTAGGCATATCATCTCCCTGCCCACCGCTGCATTATCAAAATCTACTTTTCAGTATATCATAGCAGAACACTCATCCACCCTATTCCTCGTCGTACTCATCCTCAATCTCCTGATCCAAGATCTCCTCAATCACGTCCTCCAGTGTAATGATTCCCAGCTCCCTCTCGTCATCCATCACCACAAACAAGTGATTACGCGTTTGGATAAATCGGCTCAGCACCGTGTCCAGCCGCGACCGTGCGTCGATGTCATGGATCTTGTCTCGGTACAATTGACTAACTGGCAGCGGCAGCTCGCGCCCCGCCACATCCTTGACATATAAAATCCCCACCAGCCGCTCATCATCACGCACCGGAATCCGCGAATGTCCAGCATGCTTGATCTGTGCTAATAGCGTCGCGTCCAGCTCGTCGTCAAAATTCACCGTAAACACCTTACTCATCGGCGTCACCAAATCACCAGCAGTCTTTTTGCTAAACTGCAGCGCTCCTGCCGCGATTCGACTTTCGTCATAATCGACCGGACTGTCCGACCGCTCAGCATGCTCATGAATAATCTGCTCCAGCTCCTGATGTGAATACAGCTGCGGCGTTTCCTTGCCTAGCCAGCGATTGAGCAGCTTGGACATCGGACGAGCCAACGGCCAAAATAACACATAAATCACATCCAGCAACCAAAAGAAATGCCGTACAAAACGATAACCGCGCTGCGTAAAAATCGCCTGCGGTAAGATCTCGCCAAACATCGTGATCAGCAGCGTGGCGATCAACCCGCCAATCACGCCGTTCGTCATATTACCCAGTAGAATTGACATCGCCGTATTGACGCCAACGTTACCCAGCAAAATACAAAAGATCAGATAATAGCCATCTTTGCGGTAGCGGTAGACCCGGGCAGCGATTGCGTCGCCCTGCCGGGCCTTGCGCCGCAAATCATCGGGCCGTGCCATCATCAACCCAATATTAAGACCTGAAAACGACCCCGACAGCACCAGCAGCACCGCCGCCATCGCCAATAATAAAATATCAGACACGGTTACCAGCCGCCGCCTCCGCCTCCGCCGCCTCCGCCGCCAACGAAGCCGCCGCCAGTTGAGCCGCCAGAGGTCGAAGAGTAATCACTGGCGCTACTAGCCACGCTCGACAGACTGTTCATTCCAGCCGCAAATGCCGCCGCATTAAACGCGCCCTGACCGCTATACCAATCGGGCTGCTCGCCAACCTGCTCATAGTACTTACCCAGCTGCGCACTCCACTCTTTTTCCTGTCCAAACAACACCGCGTATGGTAATACCCGCTCATACAATTTCACCAATTGTTTCTCATCAGCCGCGTCAATCTTCACTTTTTCCGCGCCCTCAGGACTCTGAAGCATCCGTAAACGCTCGGTCTCAGCCGCACCTATATACATCTTTAACCCTGACAAATACCGCCTGAGTACTAAGCCCTCATCGGTCAGCGACCAACCAAACGATAATGAAAATAACATTGCTGCCACTGCCAGTAAAAGCGGCGACAGCAGCAATATGCCAATAACACCAACCCCCAGCGCCCATCTTTGTACGGCTCGTTTATTAGCTGGCTTTTGTTCGCACAAACCATATTTGCCGCATACCAAATTCTTCAAATTCCTATCATCATCGTGTGTCCGCGCCGCATATGATATACTATTCTGCAGCTTTTTCAGATTCAGCCGCTGGCCTGGATTTGGCATCGACGAGCCAAACATATCACTAACAATCTCGCATTCCTCAGGTCTCAACTCTTTCAAATCTTTGACAATTTCAATTTCATACTGCACAGGCCGGAAAAACGATGTCTTCTTCATTTCGTATAGTTTGATATAGTGCCGCACCGCCAAGTCCAGCATCTGGGCTACCTTTGCCGAGCCCTTAACTATCAAGGCGTCATATTTCTTCAGGATATAAGCTGAAGCCAGCACGCTCGCTTGATTCGGCGGTAGATATTCTGGCGGAATTGGCTTTAATTCATTTTTCCTACCAAACAATCGTCGGTATCGCCAACCGCACCAAATCATCAAAATAACTGCCAAAATACTTGCCGGTATCTGTACCATTGCCCAAATTTTTATCAGCCTCTCAACCAACGACTCCTGATATTCAGCAAACGTACCGCTATTAAAACCAACCGCCATCGTTATACCTTCCCGGCGGTTCAGCCGGCTCACATTCGTAACAGTCTCGCCCTTATCGCCGCTGACATCACACCGTTTAGTTGAGCCGTACCTACCGACATAACAGAATAGCTCGCCGCGCTGCGCTGCTTGAAGCGACCGGTCAAATTTCATTGACACTCGCACATTTTCCATTGGTACGCGCCACTCATTACCGATGACATCCCAATAAAACTCATCGCGGCCCGTATCTTTGTAATGCTTGGTCACGTCGCGCTGGGTAAACTTGATGATATAGGTTTTTTCGCCCCTGACGTAGGTATCCTTATCACCGATCCGCAGTTCATTGCCATTCCAAGAATGCTTCAGCGACGCACCCCGCTCATCAGTCACCGACTTTATAGAAAAGCTCGTTGAGTGCCCATCGTAATTTCTCACAAATATCGGCGCAATACCGTGATTTTGATTCGGCGGAAAATTAGCAGTAATTCGCCACGTCGCCGCCAACGTCGAACGATTCTCGCCGTCGCGGCCCAATGAATACTCCGCGTCAAATTTAGTGATGGTAAAATTGTCCGTCTGCGCCGCAAACGCCGACTGGCCAGATCCAATCAACAGAGATCCAGCGATTAGTATCCCCAATATAAGTCGCTTCATGTTTCCATTATATCAAGAAAATTCGCGAAAAGAGACAGCAACCACCACACTATCCTGCCTTATCAAAAATTGTTGTCATCAGCTTACCGAACTGCTCCTTTAACGGGATAGCAATACCGCGATTCTCGTCACCCAATACGATTAGCGTATCACCCGGCTTGATATCAAATATCTGGCGCGCCTGTTTAGGTATAACGATTTGCCCACGCTCACCTACTTTTACCGTCCAGGCACACCTCCCCTTAGGAAAACTTTCCTTATTTAACTGCGCGTTTTTTACTTTATCCATAAATAATTTCACCTCTTCTTACTTGCATATTATAGCATACTCATCTATAATTAAATTCATACAAATCATATTTTTCATACAAATGGAGCTGTCGTTGTTATGAACAAACCGTCCGCGGACAATACCAAACCAACGAGAAAACACCCGCGAAGGAGGCGTATCATGTATATAATTGTAATTGCTATAGCACTACTCGGAATCGGTCTCGCGGCTTACGCTCATCGCAACTTGACCTATGACCACGGCACACAGGCAAAATTACAGCAAGCTGGCTTTCAGGAGAAACAAGCAAAATTACCAGACGGCTCAGTACTCAACTACGGTGAAGGTCCAGCAAACGGTCCGGCATTAGTTTTGTTACACGGACAACAAGTTTCATGGGAAGATTACGCGCCAGTTTTACCTGAACTTGCCAAGCGGTATCATATCTATGCCATCGACTATTATGGACACGGCGGCTCCAGCAAGAACCCAATGAAGTATTCAGCCACAGCCATTAGCACCGATATTAGCTGGTTCATTCGCCAACACATCAAGCAGTCAGTTATCATTTCAGGACATTCGTCAGGTGGCTTATTGGCCAGCTTAATCACCGCTGATGCGCCCGACATGGTGCGCGGCTTGGTTATCGAGGACGCGCCGTTCTTTACTACCGAAAAAGGCCGTGCCGAATCAACTTTTTCCTGGAGAGGCTTTAAAGACATGCACGATTTCCTGGCAAGCGGACAGTCGAATTTCACGCAATATTGGCTCGATCATACATATATGCAGATTCTGTTTAATGCCAAAAGTCCAAACGCTTGGGACAAGATCGCCAAGAAACCAGCCCTTCAATATATGAAGCAGCATCCTGGCAAAATCCCGCGTATTTGGTACTATCCTCCAGAGTTACAGGTCAATACCTTGTTCGATCTCACTGCAAACATGCAAGACAAAACTGGCGAATATGACCTACGATTTGGACAAACCTTTTATAACTTTAGCTGGTTTAATGAATTTGATCAAACAGCAACCCTAAAACGTATCACCAAGCCGTCAATTCTACTCCACGTGGTGGCGCCAACACAATCTGGGAGCTACTATGACGAACACGGTGTACTAGTCAGTGCTATGGACGATAAAGACGCCCAGCGCGTACACGAGTTATTGGGTTCTAAAAATAAGCTGATTGACAATATCAAATCATCGCATGACATCCATAAAGACCAGCCAAAAGTTTTCATCGAGGCAATTGACGAAATTGCCCGCCACTAAGCTACAACTTCACCTCTGGATAAATCGCCCGCGTTGTCTCGTCAATCTCATGACGCAGTTGTGGAAATGGCACGCCCT
>CAUPXR010000043.1:0-5478 GCA_963515225.1 uncultured Candidatus Saccharibacteria bacterium
GGTGCGCCACGCCTTTGGAATCAGTAAATATCTGCGCGCCCTTGCCTTTGGTTAGTGGATTTTTCGGCTTAGTGCCGACTACTTTGATCTGCTTTTTAGGCTGCTTAATAATTTCATGAGAAACCTCTCTGCGGCTGACTTCAATCCCATTATTAGCTTCAACTTTATACGTCACTTTTTTAATTCCTTTTTCGCCCAGCTGTTTAATTTGCTTAAAGCCGATCGGCTGTGTATCGTCTTTCGTTTGCTCAACCGGAAAAGCAATCTCCACGTCCTCGGTTATCGTCCGCCGCTTGGCTCGTTCAATTTTCATCGCCAGGCTGGCGCCGCTAACCAGCAAATTTTCCGGATTAGAAAAATCAATCTTATCCTCACGATACAGTATAATACCCGCTTTTTTAGCAATTCTGATCGGCGACTGTTCGGCGGTAATTACTTGACGGCTTTTCGTGCCGTCGATAACCGTCACCATCCGAGCACGATGAATATTTACCTGAAATTTCGTGCCAGTTAGTTCCATATCGATATTCGGCTCAATCACATCTCGCTTTTCGTCAACTGTAATGCCCGCCGCCTGTAAAGCCTGGCGAACTGTCAGCGCATTCGTAACAATCGTTTTTTCCGAATCTCTATCATGAATGCTCACTAGACGCGTAGAAGCCCCGGCTTTCTCTGCACTTTCAGCTTTTACTATACGATTAAATAAAAAGCCGCCAGATATAATAACTCCGATTGCTACAATCGCGCCGAAAAAATAATTACAACGTCTTTTTATTGCCATATTATCGACAACTCCACGACCTATATTATAGATTAACCACGCTTAAAAATCCAGCAACCCATAGATGGATCCCTTAACCTAAAACGGAACATCCCGTAGAATTAGGTTTGTAACAACAACTAATTCAGAAAGGACTGTTCCGCTATGTCTAGTGTAGCAGATATTCCGAGCGAAGCTCGGTGCAAGCAGCTCGTGTACGAGCTGGTAACAAAACAAAAACATCATGAGTGCGGCCAACGCATTGCTTGGAGATATGGACGAGACTATGGCTGGTGCCGAGCCTGCCGCATGAAGATTCGTCCGAAAGCGAGAACATGGTTCCGCGGCAGTAAGCTACGTTACCGGCAGCTCTTTTGTCTTCTCATGGCTTGGCAAGTCCGACAGAGTCCTGGCAGTGTTCGTATGGCAACAGGACTCAGCTATACTACCATCCATCGGTGGTATGCCCGCTTTCGCCAGCATCTGCCGTCAGACGGCGGTGAACTACTCTCTGGCATGGTTGCTGTCGATGAAGCATGGTTCGGCAAGCAGCGCCATAGTAAACGCGGCAAACAAACCATTGTCATGGGCGGCATAGAAGTAGACACCAGACGCTTGAGGCTGCAAGTTATCCCCGACACTGAGCAAGATAGCATTGAATTGTTCCTTGAGGTATGGGTAGCTAGAGGCAGCCATCTTATCACGGACGCTCATGCGAGTTACAATGGCGTAGAGTGGCTTGGCTACTCCCGAGAAGCCTATAACCACTCGACAGGACACTTTGGCATGAGCAACCACATTGAGTGTGTCTGGAGTGCTATGAAGCGCCACCTGAGAAAACTCTACGGCTGCGTTCCAACCCGCCATCTAGCCCTATTCCTCCGCGAATAGGAAGCTAGGCACAACCAGCGGGAACTCTTCAAGTCCCCGCTGGCATACCTAAGAGCTACGGTTGTGACGGATTAGTTGAGGGGATCTAATAGATAGAGTCCATTACACCAGAAACCTGTTAAATCACCCGATTCACTTCTTCCAGCGTCGTTTCACCGCGCAGCGCTGTCAATACCCCCGCCTGCAGTAGTGTCACCATGCCGTTCTTCTTCGCTTCCGCCTCTATAGCTTCAGTATGAATGTCAACCACGTCGCCGCGTAAAAAGCTTTGGATATTCTCCGTCACCACCAATTGCTCCATTACCGGAATACGCCCTTTATAACCAAATGGCACATCGGGAGTCGGCACTGGCCTCCATAATTTGAACGTATCCAGATCTGGACAGTCAACATTCTCCGGCAAATCTGCCAAAACTTTTTTTACCCATTTACGTGTAGCTTCATCTGGTTCGTATTCTTCCTTGCTCTCGTTCCAAAGCTTACGCACCAACCGCTGGGCAATTAATAATCGTACCGCCGAACTAAAAATAGGGTTTTGCCCAATCATGTCAATGATACGACTGAACGCTGCCGCAGTGGAATTAGCGTGGAAGCTGGAAAGCACTAAGTGCCCGGTAATCGACGCTTGAATGGCTGTCCGCGCAGTTTCCTGGTCGCGAATCTCACCAACCATCACTACATCCGGGTCAAGGCGCAAAACACTGCGTAAACCGTCAGCAAACCGCTGACCGGCAGTCGTATCAATCGGAATCTGCGTAATTCCCGGAATTGTATTTTCCACCGGATCTTCCAGCGTAATAATCTTCCGATCTGAAGTATTCAGCGCATTCAAAATACTATACAGCGTCGTTGACTTTCCAGAGCCGGTCGGACCAACCATCAGCAGCATACCGCGCGGATGCGAAATAATTTCATCAATTTGCTCGCGTTCTTCCTTGGAAATACTTAAAAGATCCAAATTTAGCATTGATGTATCAAAGTTAAACAAACGCAGCACCAAATCCATACCGTAAATCGTCGGCACTGCCTCAACGCGCAAATTTAATAAATGAGACGCGCCGTCGCGGTGAATTACTTGCTGCATGTGGCCAGACTGAGGCTCAGTGGCTGCCGTGGAAATATTAGCGTGAGACGCCAGCGTTGCCATAATCACCCGGTAACGATCACGGCTTAGTTCTGCCACAGTGTGCAAAGCGCCATCAACGCGCATTCGCACCCGAATCGATTCACGCTGATTCTCAATATGAATATCGGACGCGCCTAATTTGTCGGCCTGGTCGATTAAATAGTTAAAAACGTCATTTGTACCGACCGTCGCTAAAATCTGCGTCACCTGCGCTAACGTGTCGCTATCGCCTTCTTTGGCAATTTCGATATCATCGTAAATTATCTTTTTCGGAGGGTCAAACCGCAGCATGATCGACCGGAACGCCGAGCCGGAAATTAAAGAGAAAAAAATCCGCCGGCCTTCGTCGGTATATTCCCTGGTCATCTGCGCCATTAAAGATTGCGGCGTTTGCGATGTTACTGCAAATCGGTACGACTGATCTTCTTCATTGAATGATAATGGTACGATGCGGCCTTCGTACATTTCGTCAATTGTCAGGATATCCCGCAATAACGGCATAGTACTCTCAAACTCGCGGCCATCCAAATAAGGCAAACCTAAAATCGACGCCCGATGGCGCGTTGCGTCCTCGTCTTGGTCGCGGCGGCGCGCTTGGATCTTTTCCTCGTCCATAAGAAAAATTATAGCAAAAAGCTTACGTTTTGGCGAATGCTATAATGAGAGCATGAAACCGGAGATAACACTACTACTGCACAATATTCGCTCTACGCATAATGTCGGGGCAATCTTTCGTACCGCCGAGGGGTTTGGCGTGAAAAAAATTATCCTCAGCGGCTATACACCGTACCCGGATTTGAGCTTGAATAGCGAAGCGCCGAACTGCGCGCTAATTGACGGCGAGATATGCCAGAATGATCCGCGCTTACCGCACATCCGCCAGAAAATTACCCAGCAAATCCATAAAACCGCGCTGGGAGCCGAAAGCTTGGTGTCGTTTGCATTTTATGAAGATATCAATGACTGGCTGGACGATAACGAACAAAACGAGAGCTTGCCGATCGTCGCTCTGGAACAGTCAGACTACAGCGTCATGCTGCCAGATTTCCAACCGCCGGACAAATTAGCACTGCTGCTGGGCGAGGAAGTCCATGGCATTACGCCTGAGCTTTTAGAACAATGCCAGCACATCGTGGAAATCCCCATGTCCGGACAAAAAGAGTCGTTTAACGTGTCGGTAGCGGCCGGAATTGCTTTATACGGACTGACGGTCAGAAAATAGCATTAATTTTACAAAAAATAATAACAGAGGTGGCAATGTATATTATGATACATTTTCTGAAAAATGTGCGTACACATCTCAAAACCTTTGCAGCCAAAAAGCAGGCCTCGTAGACTGTAGTTAAACCACTAATTACAGAAAGGAGGGCCTGCTTATGGCCTATTCTACCAATCCTAACCTGCCAAAAGCTAGAGCTTCGGCAATGAAACTACTCATATGCGACCAGTTGCCAGTCAACGTAGTAGCCTTACGCTCTGGTGTACATCGTAGTACCATTTGGCGCTGGCTGCAGAAGTGGCGGCAGCAGAATAGCGGTGTCTGCTTTGTCAATGCTAATAGACAGCAGCGCAAAGTTACTCCTGCTGGATATATTCCTGGAGTGGGTGCTGTCTCTCAGTTTCGACTACGTGCCTGCTCGTGGCAGATTCCTACCGTATCGTCTCGTCCGCACAGTCATTCCCGGGCTATTCCCGCACATATTGTTCGAGCAGTGCTGGAGACGAGGAAGAAACTACAACGATGTGCTGAGGTGGTATGGCACCATGTCTGCTCTGTATTAGGCTATGTAGTGAGCTTGAGTAGCGTGCGTCGCATTCTCAGGCGGCACCACTGCTTTGACGGCGCCAGAAAGCCACGGATCAGAAGAAGTAATCCACATCGACCAAGAGCGACTGCCCCAGGCGAACTTGTCCAGACAGACACTATCCACTTTGTGTGCCCGTACACCCGCCAGCGAACATACATTTATACTGTCATTGACCTATATACCCGCATGGCCTATGCTAGGGCGGCTAGACGGATAATACCCCAAGAGGCTGCGAGAACCATCTTGGATGCCCAAAAGTTTTTTGGCTTCCATTTCAAGATGGTGCAGGCTGACAATGGACTTGAGTTTAGCCGTCGCTTCGAGCAGACACTTGCCCAATATGGCATTGTTACTCGCCACAGCCGTCTCGGCAGGCCGAATGACAACGCTCACATAGAACGGTGTAACCGTACTTTGCAAGACGAATGTACTAGTAGAACCCTTTCTTACCAGACAAACACACAGGCAATCCAGGCACGACTAACGTCGTACCTGGATTATTACAACCACCATAGAGTACACTTAGGTATACAGATGCGAACGCCTGCAGAGATGTTGCAGAGGTAGTGGGTTAGTACGAATGTGTTGACATTTCTGTTCCAGTATGATATATATATATCAGCTTTTGCTCAAAGTTCGTCTTAGGGCAGAAGTTGCCCTTTGCTTTGAGCGAGCCTCTCTTCAGAAAGGAGAGAACCGTGTATTTTCTCGAATACCACCACCCTGTCACTTTTGACGGCCGTGCGTCTAAGACGCACGGCTGGGTCCTGTTTGAGACCAGACAGTTTTATTTCGGACTGTTCCGTTGGGTGATGTTCGACAGAGATGGCGTCAAAATTGATAGGTTCTTTGTCGCTCGTAAGAGCGACGGCATGCCCAGAAAGGGCTAAGGG
>CAUPXR010000044.1:0-5303 GCA_963515225.1 uncultured Candidatus Saccharibacteria bacterium
GTGTTTGCCCTCACTGTCGGCAAACATACCCATAAAATAGTCATAGACTTGACCCAGTAGATCTTTGGAGGTGGCAGTATCAAATTTGATGTTTGTAAACAAATCGATAAGCTCACCCAAGCGGCGTTTGTCCAGGGCTTCACGAGCATAATTTTTCGGCAAAACACCCTTCAAACTTGGGTTGTCACGTTCAATTGCCTCCATGGCGCTGTCGACTAACACGCCAATTTCTGGCTGCTTGGCATTTGCCACGAGATGCTCCCAACGAGCCTCCTTAGGAATCCAAAAAACATTCTCCGCTAAATACCAATCCCTGTCTTCGGGATCATAATTGTCATCAACCGCCGCCCTGTACCGCGCCAAAAACGCATCTGAAACATATTTCAGAAAAATTAGCCCGAGCACCACATATTTATAATCCGACGAGCTGATATTGCCCCGTAATTTATCCGCCGCAGCCCATAGCTGCCTTTCAAGATCCCTCATGTTCATATGTGTAATTATATCAGATTCGGGAATCGTTTACTCTGAGTACATCAGGCTCTTGTGACTAGTTTTCGTGACAATAATATGATCATTAAGCGTAATGCCAAGCAGTTTTCCCGCTTCTGCCAGCCTGTTCGTTACTTCTTTATCAGCTTGGCTCGCCTCCAAACCCCCGCTCGGATGATTATGCGCCACGATGATACTGGCAGCACGGTCGGCGATGGCGTCGGCGAAGACCTCGCGCGGGTGTACCAGACTGGCGGTCAGCGTACCAATGGTCACCACCCGCTTGGCAATCAAGCGATTAGCGCCATCCAGCGTCAGGCAGACAAAGTATTCCTGCTTTTTGTCGCGAATGTCGGCCAGCAGCTCGACGGCTTTTTCTGGGCTATCGATGATTGGTTGGTCGCTGTCCAGCAAGTACCGCCGCGCCAGCTCCAAACTCGCCACAATCACCGGGATTTTCGCTTCGCCCAAACCAACCACGCTACGTAGATCATCATACGAAACATCACCGCCTTTTTGACGCAAAATTTTCAGCACCTCGCGTGCAATTTTACCAACATCGGCCCGAGCATTGCCGCTGCCAATAATCGCCATCAACAGCTCCAAGTCGCTTAGCCGCGCCGTACCGTAACGCGCTAATTTCTCGCGGGGACGGTCGTTAGGATGACGGTCAGAGATCTTCATATAGACAGTATAGCAAGCACCCTAACTAAACTAAAGTTGTCAAGCTGCACGCATACCTACTGTTCAATCGGCTTTGTCAATTCAACATTGATAGAGATTTTATCAACATTAAACATCTCCGCTAGTTCGCGCATGAGCCGTATTTTTTGATTCGTATTTGTTGCTACGTCAACCACAAGCCCTGTGTCGTGAATCTTTACGGAATTAAAAAATCTTTTAGAATCATTACTAATCCAATTTTTCGTCTTTTCGCTGTTCATAATCTGATCAGTAAAATCAGGATTATCGTCGTACAGATACTCGCAATAGACGCCAAGAACTTGCGACCAGCTCGTTACTGGATAAGAATCATCACCGATATAGAATATTTTTACCGCTGCGCCTGTAAAATCAATATCGTCGAAGATATTAACTTTCGTATCAAGTATTGGCGGTTCAAACGTACTTGTTGGCAGCGGCCAAATTTTAATTATTTTATCAATCCACCACCGCTGACGCTCCAATATTGCTGTTTCATTCCACGTATCATATTTAGCAACAGTCTTATTAATCTTAAGCGGGCTATCAGCAAACCCGTCTGGCATATCACGCTTTTCCCGGAAACTCTTGTTTGAATATTCAGAGTTATATCCCGTCAATGTCAAATTCGCTAGCCCATGCAAATATATGCCATGAATTTCATCGGCACGGTCACCGAGCTCATCCCGCCAAGCATTGGTCATGGTTTGCGGCATAATATGTTCAATTGTTAGGTGTAGCTCTTTGTCATTAATCTGTTTCAGTAATGACACGTCCTTAGATTCATCGTCGACCGCAGTTAACAAATACATGACATTGGAAGAGCGCTGATTATAGGTAAAGTTTGCTTTTATCGCTGTTTCTATTTCATTATCTCGAGGTAATCGGATCTGCCTGTTTTTCGAAAGTACGGTATATTTCAGTACTTCAAGATATGCAGCATTGTCCTGCTCAGCAATTGACAATATACTTCTGTGTAATCCGGCGAAATATTTACCTAAGCCTGTTGTCGATAAGTTGATAACGATACGCCGCGAAAAGTAGACACGCAGCACATCAAATACCTCAGCAATTTCATCATCAGACAAATGTCCATCTTGCCAATATTTCATGACTGATACGGCATACGGAAAGAACGCTTCAATTCTCAGATAACGCATAATGAACGCTACTGAACTCAGCTTAGTAAATTCATTATTGTCATCTGTGCCAAACTTCAAAAAGCGATAGTATTTTAATATTCTCAAAATCTCGCCGTAAAATTCGTCAAGTGATTTGTATGACTGGTCATTAGAAATACTTTTAGCGAATACTCTTTTGAATTCCGGATATACCCTGTCAGTATTTACGACCGATTGGTTTTTAGCAATCAAATAAACACGGAAAAAGTCGGTAATATCGTCACGCTGCGGATCGGTTAGGTATGTTTCAATATACTGCCAATAGTTAGTCAAAACATAATCTTGTTTTTCGGAGGTACGCAACATTAGCGAGAAGTTTCGGATTTTGTCGCCATCTGTCAACGGCTTGCCAGTTGAGTTAATACTTTCAAAGACTTTTTGCGGATTATCGTCATCTTTGTCTAGAACAATCGTGACAATCTCGAAGTCGTCAAGCGTGTTAATGTACTGTTCTAAATGATCACGATTTCTAAAGTAGTCGTAAAATTGGAGGTAGGATTTATACAAATTACTTTTCTTTTCATATTCTGTCAGTTCTGCCTGGCTAAATATTTTCTCAAATATTTTATTGTCAGTAGTTACCGCCCGCAGTTTGATACGGTTTTCCTCTGATCCATATTGTTTTGCATATCTATTGTATAAATACTCGTCCTTGATTTGCTCGGCTACCAATTCAATCTTTTCAGGAGATTCCAGCGCCAAATGGTAAATTGCGGTAATCATCAGCAAAACTGTCGTCGCACGCTGCTGACCATCGATAATAATGCTTCGGTCACCATCATTTATATATACGATACTGCCAAAATAGTGCTTTTTGTCCCCACGCCTCACCTCTTCAAGATCGTCTAAAAACATTTGGACATTATCGGCTGTCCAAGAATAAGGGCGTTGAAAATTAGGTATCTCAAAGAATTTGTTTGGCGTATATAAGAATAATTTAATATTAGTTTGCAGCGCTTTCATACATCTAATTATACTACTTCATTGCTACCTCTTTAGGCGGTGTGTTTACTAAACTTTCACTAACTGCCGGCCGCGCACCACGCACATCGCCACTACAAACATACCGACCAGCCGCGACACTAATGACGTATCGTCCGCGCTTGATTGAGCCGTTGACGCAGACTCTTCTTCTGGATTGAGCCAGCTGTCGTCTGACCATAAGCCAGAGGATTGACGGCTTTTTACGACCAAAACATTGTCACTCACGGCACTCGTTTCGTTATTATAACCGTAACCGTCAACCGCGCTGACAACCGCCGAATCATTCCGCTCGTCCAGTTCAGATTCTACCGCCTCAGATACTTCAGTAGCAACAAGTTCTTCTTGCGCTTCGGGTAAATCAATAGCTGGCTCTACACCGCTGGTATCCGTAATTGTAGCTTCAACTTCGTCATCCAAGCGCGGTAAATCGCTTTTTTCCGATGCTTCCATAACTATACTGTCATACTCCTCGCAAGGCATGATGCACTCCTCTGAAATTTCCACTGCTGGCTCGTCCAGCTCAACATCGCGTATTGGTTCATTAGCCGGCGAGGCAGGGATATCTATCTGCTCTACCGTCACCGTCTCATAATCATTGGTGATTTCAGACACCGATGCCACCTTAGAATTATCTAACTGCCCCACGGAATCAATATCATTGTCTACGGAGAGTTTCAAATCATCGACTTCTTCACGCGCCGTAACGATTTCTGCCGGCGATACCACCGCGGCTACTTCAGTTAAGGTTAATTCTGATTCCACTCCCGGCAAATCCTGCTTCACAAAAAATACCTCTTCCTCAGCCCAAATCCTATCTTCACTGCGACTAATGTCCATAGTGGTGTCATAGCAATCAAGTTGCCTAAAGACAGGAATTTGCGGCTCGCTCGCATCCGTATCAACCGATAATTCATCACCCAATTCCTGTGGCAGATCAACGGCAAGTTGAGTGCCATTTCTATCAACTGCTGTGTGTTTATCTGGTAGATTTGGCGTAATGTCTATCATTTCTACAGATGCCGCTATATCAGTTTTATCTGTTGTATTTGCCACATCATTCGCTACGAATACATCTGTTTCTGTATCATCAGTCTTCGGCTGTACCAAATTACTATCAAAGTTGGCATAGTCGTTGATAGTCAAAGAGTCCTCGCTACTTTCGACAAGCATCTGCTCCTGTGACAATATAGCTTGCGGTGCTCCGCCAGATTGACCAATAGAATAACTGCCTGACGATTGATACGTCTCGTTTTTATCGTATTCCGCCGGCACGCTAGCCGCGACCGTTCGCTCCTGAGGTAGCAGCACATCATCTACGTCCGGCGTCAAATTCCCGGGCTGTACATTATCGGCGCCGTCAAGAGTTTGGATAGAGTCATCATAACCTGCCGCCATGCCAAGTTCAGCTTCGTGAGGCTGCGTATTTTGTAGCGGCTTTACATTAGAACCATCAATTGATTCTGCCGCCAGCTCATCCATCTCTGTTGCATCAAATTGCGCCGCCGACCGCTGTTCAGAAGCTGACGTGAAGCTGCTTGCTGCCGTTTGTCTCGGTTCAGAATCAGACAGTTTTGGCGCTGCCGCAACAACGTTATTTTCTTTCGGATGTTCAATTGATGATGGTTTTATGTCAGACACCGCAGCAGCATCATCGCCATCATATGTATTTTTCACAACACTAGCAGCAACCTTATCCTCGCTAGCCATAGGGTAAACAGTTTCATTTTCCAGCGAATTGCAACTCTTATCACCAGTTTGAGTATCCTCGCTTACCGCTGGCGATGACGGCACAGTTCTCATTTTCGTTTGCATCGTTATGTCTGAAGACTCGAATGCTGGCTGCTGGTTTTTTTTATCTGCTGCACCAGAAATAACATCAAAAGTCTGCTGTTTTATTTCTATCGACGGACGATTTTCTTCTGTTGGTTCGGCAAAATACTCCTC
>CAUPXR010000045.1:0-5268 GCA_963515225.1 uncultured Candidatus Saccharibacteria bacterium
TTTGAGGTGCGGATGTTCCGTGGCGAGATGCCTGAGAACGTTTCAGTCCGTAAGATGTATATTCAGTTTAAAATTGTCGGCACCGGCGATTATTTTCAGGCCGATCATACGATTAATTACAAATATGAGCAAGACAGCCAGGGCAATAAATGGTATATGCCAGATAGTCTTAAATTGATACGGCCGGTTCGTGATATATAGATAATAAGTCACATGCCGCTGGGTAGTAGTTGTATGATTTGCATATTTTAACTATTTGTGTTATAGTACAGGTCATGGAAAATTTCGAAGACTTCATGCCTCCTATGGAACTTACACCTGATCAAGCAAGGCTCGAAGATTTGCGATATCAGGCTGCGGAAGCTTTAGTCGTCAGAGGTAAAATAGCAGAAGAGTCTGATCGGCTGTCGCCTGACGGTAACGTAGCCAGGAGTTTTTCGTATCCATTATCGCCAGACTTGGTTCGCGAGGTCTTTCAGATTGACGACCAGGAAACGACTACACCAGAGGGCTGCGAGATAGTGTATATTCCGGAATCAATGTTGGATGGCCAGAAATGCCAAGATGAGATTTATATGCGAGTTACAACAGAGGTGAAACGGGATTCTGATTCTGTCGGTATATTACGGCAGTGGGTTATAGCTGGCGACGAAGGAGAACCTATTCGCGGTGAGCGCAGTGTGGAATATTCTATAGGAGAAAAACGAGTAAGCCCGCATAATCTTGAACCAAATGCTTTAATAATAATGGATACAGAAGATATTGGCGGTCTTCTTGATGATATGTATGAATATACTGAACCGATGGACGTTGACGATTTGGATAAATTTGAGCAGGTGGTCGCAGCGATTCGTAATTCGCCGGCATTGGCTGATCAGGTTGCGACGTGCTACACTTAATCTATGACAAAACCTTTTCTTCTTTTACAATCCCGTCCTGAGGACGAAGCGTCTGACGACGAATATGCAGCTTTTTTGAAATTTGGCGGTTTGCAGCCGGAGCAGTTGCAGCGCTTACGGCTTGACCGCGGCGAATTCTTGCCAGTTAATTTGGATGATTACAGCGGTATTTTTATGGGCGGCGGGCCGGCTAATTTTGCTTATCCGCCAGAGGAAAAATCGCCGGAACAATTGCAGTTTGAAGATTATATCATGCCGCTGCTTCGCCGGATTGCAGCCGAGGATAAGCCATTTTTAGGCACTTGCTTGGGTGTGGGGGCGCTGGTAACGGCGCTGGGCGGCCGGACGGATTTCGATCATGGCGAGCCGGTTTGCGCGGTGGATATAAATTTGACGCCGGAAGCGCAGGATGATCCGCTGCTGGCTGGCTTGCCAGCTAGTTTTCGCGGCTTCGTCGGGCATAAAGAGGGGACAGATACGGCGCCGCCGAACAGCGTGGTGCTAGCACGTTCTGAGACCTGTATACAGTTGCTGCGCGCCGGGAAAAATGTTTATGCGGCGCAATTTCATCCCGAGCTTGATGCTGACGGCCTGGCTTTGCGGATTAATATCTATAAGCACGCCGGCTATTTCGCGCCGGAGGAAGCTCAAGATCTAATCGATGCGGCGTACCGCGAATCGGAATTGGTAACCGAGCCGGTCAAGATATTGCGGCGGTTTGTTGAAAAATACGCAGAATAAATTTTGGCGGCGGGGCAAATCCCTGACGAAACGCGTTTGATTTATATTAAATTATTGTGTTAAGATACGCTAATGAGTACAGATAAAAAGCTGGCTGAGGGGCATATTTTTACGACGCAGCCTGACGGTGTAATGCGGCAGGATTATTTGTTCCGTGTGTCAATTAAAGCGGTGATTTATAACGATGATGGCGAGCTGCTGGTAGTTAAAGAGCATGGTCTTAATTGGGGCTTGCCTGGCGGCGGACTTGATTTTGGCGAAACGTTTGAGCAGGCGTTGGCGCGTGAATTAGAGGAGGAAGTTGGCTATAGAGGCGGTTTTACTTTTGATGTGATTGACGTGGCGGATCCGATGTATTTGAAGGGAATTGATGCGTATCAGGTGTATGTTGTCTGCTGGGTTCAGCCGGAGGATTACGATTTTTCTATCGGCGTTGACGGCGAAGATATGCGCTTTATTGATCCGAATGAACTTGATCTGTTTGACGATAGCCAGGCAAAATACGCAAAATATTTTCACGAGCGTCTGCAGGAGCGGCTGGAGAGACACTGCCAGGGCGATTCTTGATCGGGTGGAAGAAATTCGCGGACTTCGTTCAGACTTTAAGTGTTCAATTTACGATACGTGAGTCCGGCGTGCTATAATAACCATATGCATATTATTCTTGGTGGGACGAGCGGGCTTGGTCTGGAGATGGCTAGGCAGCTCAGAGAAAGTGGCAAGCGTGTGCTGGTGTTGGGGAAGACGCATAACACCCAGGAGCACGGCGAGGGTTTCCAATTGGATGTGTATTATCCCGAGCAAGTAGAGGCAGCGCCAGCGCGGATTGAGCAGATTCTGGGTGGCGATGACATTGAACAATTTGTGTGGGCGGCGGGCTATGGCTGGCGCGGTAATTTTGAGGATCAGCCTGATGCACGCTCGATGGCGGAGGTGAATTTTGCCGGTGCGTTGCCGCTGGTACAGTGGGCGTGGCGAAAGATGGCACGTCAAAATCAGAAGTCAGTTTTAACGATTATCGGCTCGACCAGCAGCGTCAAAGCTCGGGCGGACGAGGCGGTATACGTGGCGACTAAACACGCCCAAGCGGGCTTGGCGCGCAGCTTAGGGATGCAGGCCGACGAGCAGAAATTGCCAGTAAAAGTCGCGCTGTTTTTGCCTGGCGCTATGAAGACGCCGTTTTGGAATGGCCGGGAGCTGCCGGCTGATTATATGTTTTTCAACGATCCCGCTAAAATTGCTACGCATATTATCAACGCCATTGAACATCAGCAGCAACCGTATCTGGAGTGGGCGCTGCCAAAGGGTACATTGGTTTAAGTTCCGGTAAGGTGGTATAATTCGGGCATGGTAATGAATGTTTCAAATAGTGATTATTTTGGGGTAAAAATTGTAGTAATCGGCGGCGGAACTGGCAGTTTCACACTGCTGTCGGGTTTGAAAAAGTACACGCATAGCATCACGGCGCTGGTTAATATGGTTGATGACGGTGGTTCAACTGGGCAATTACGCGACGAGCTGGGCGTGCTGCCAGCGGGCGATGTCCGGCAATGTTTGGTGGCGCTGAGCAGTTCGCCGAAGGTGCGCGATTTGTTTAATTATCGGTTTGACGAGGGCAGCATGAAAGGGCACGCCTTTGGCAATTTGTTCATGGCAGCGCTGGAAAAGATGACGGGGAGTTTTGCCGAGGCGGTGGAGCTGGCGAGTGAAGTTCTGGGTGTAAACGGGCGAGTGTTTCCGATTACTTTGGATGATACGACTATGTCGATTAAGCTAAAAGATGGTACGACTGTCAATGGCCAGCACGCGGCAGAATCGCTGCAAATTCCGTGCGGCGAGCGTCCATGGCTGGAGTTGAAGCCGCCGGCTGGCATTAACCCGCGGGCGCGCCAGGCGATTTTAGATGCGGATTTGGTGGTGATTGCGCCGGGGCTATTGTATGGTAGTCTGGCGCCAGCATTGTTGGTGCGCGGCGTAACCAGAGCGTTGGCGGAGACAAAGGCGAAGAAAGTTTATGTTTGCAATTTAGTTAATAAACCGGGTCAGACGGATGGTTTTACCGTGGCGGATTTCGCGGATGAAATTGAGCGGTTTTCAGGTATTTATATGGATTATGTTTTGTACAATAATCATCGTCCTCCGGAAAAACTGATCGAGAAGTATTCGCATGATGGCGAATATTTGGTGGAATGGGATAAGGATTTGTTGAAAAAGAAGCATTATTATGCGTCGGGCAAGCGGTTGATTGCCGATACTGCTTGGGTTAATAAAAATTCCAGTAGCGACCCGCTGGCAGCACAACGCAGCTTGATTCGCCATGACGCTGACAGGGTAGCGCGCGAGTTGATGCGGATTTATTTTGCTTAAGACGTTCTAAAAACTCCGAAATGCGGCGATTTGCTTGCAAATCATTATTTTTTGTTGTATAATAGACAAGTTTGTTATGGCAATCAATACACGACAACCAGAACGGGTGACCGAAAATCCTGACTGCTCTCCCAGAAGAGGTGAGATATTTTTCCATCCTGAAGAACTTGCGATGAATTTGACGGAGACGTTTAGCGGTCATCATATGACACCAGCGCGCCGCTTGGCAGCAAAGCTTATTATAGAAATGCCAGCGGATATTAAGGAGGGTGATCGCATTGATTATATTATGTCAGCGCTTGATAATGATGAGACGATAACTGATGAAGCGCATCGAGATGTGGTGGTCGGCATTCTGGAGGACTATAAAGTCTTACAAGATTTGTTTGAATCGTATATTGAAGGAATTGACGAGACGACACTGCAAGGTAAGGCTTTGCGGCTGGAGGATGGACAGAAGATACCTGATGACTTGGGAAAGGACGGTTCTCAGAGTCCGTGGTCAGACAATCCGCCAATTCCGGTGCCGCGTATTGATGATTTGATTAAGACATTTTCCACGAAAGGCGAAGATGTCCAGGGTGTCGGTCTGGAAACAGCAATGATTGTCGGTGCAGTAACGCTTGCTAAGTTAAAGACTACTCCTTATCATGATGCGGCGGTTTATAAGCAGGCGGTGTTTGCTAAAAACTTTTTGATTCCAATATGCAGCATTATTAGTCTTGATAATCTGGAGTCCGAGCTGAATGATGAAGTTGACATCATTACGGGACGAAATATTGGCGACGGTAGGGATGGTAGTGATTTGAGTAATGATATTGATTCGCTTTTGGACGAAGTAGACAGGGTGATATCGCTGCATTTTGGCGCTAAGGATTCAGTTGACCCCAAGCGATTTGATTTCGCGAGGAAGAATATAAATGGGATTTTCTCTGAGCTGCTCGGCGAGCCGGATTTAAAGCCAGCCGTAGAAACTGGCTCGCCGCACGGTACGTTGTTTGAAGTGGGTACGGTGAAGATGTCGAATGGCACTGAGCTGGAAGTGCGAGCTCGCGGAAAAGGACGAGGCTCGTATCTTAGAAAGTTGCTAAGGGCTATCGGATACTATGAGCCGCATTCTCAGCCGCTGAAAGACGAGGGGGAGTTTCACCCGATTGATATGTACGGCATGACGGTCATTGCCGAGGATGATAAGCAATTGGCTGAATCGTACGTGGAAGCGGTAGTTAATGCTCTGGAAAGTAAGAATATTAGTCCGTAT
>CAUPXR010000046.1:0-5252 GCA_963515225.1 uncultured Candidatus Saccharibacteria bacterium
TGAATGATTGGCGCGATGTTGCCATGATTGTTGGACGCTTACGGTCTGTGCCTGGATTGACGGCTGATGTAAGCCAATGGAATGTACTGAATCACACGCATAACAGTATGAATCAGCCACCAGCTTTAGCGTCGGTCTATGCGGCTGAATTATCTTAGTTATTAATTTAATGCTAAATTGCGGATTAATAGTTGCAAAATAGTCCCCTCATCTGTTATAATAGCAAAAGTATGGTTCAAGTTACACGTAGAGATCAGAAGGAAGCGAACGAAAATATTATTCGTCGTTTCAACCGTAGGGTTTTACAGAGTGGTGTCCTTGCGCGGGCAAAGTCGGTGATGCGGTTTGCGAAGCCTATTTCCAAGACTGAGCGCCGTAAGAAAGCGATTATTCGCCGCGAGCGCCGAGCTGAGAAAACAGCCAGAATGCGTTTGGGAGCGGCGCGTTAATGCCAGCGCTGAAAGCGCGTATTGCTGAGGAAATGAAAGCCGCTCTTCTAGGGCGGCATCGTTTTCGAGGTGATGTATTGCGTAATTTGAAAGCGGCGATTCTTAACGAGGAAGTGGCTTTGGGTAAGCGCGATGAAGGTCTAAGTGATACAGAAGTCGAGAAGGTTATTGCCCGCGAAGTTAAAAAACGCAAAGAAAGCGCCGAGTTGTACCGGGCAAATGGCCGGGCAGAATTGGCTGAGCCAGAGGAGAAAGAGGCGGCAATTTTACAGGAATTTTTACCTAAACAGCTGAGCGAGGATGAGATCCGGGCAATGGTCGAGGCAGCGGTCGCCGATCTGGGCGCGACGATGCAGCAAATGGGCCAGGTGATTGGCGCAGTGAAGGCTAAGGCTGGCAATGCGGCTGACGGCGCGCTGATCGCGAAAATTACCAAAGAAACGCTAGCAAAACAATAACAACACAGAAAGAGGAGCGAAGGATGATCTTATTATTTGGGCCGCCGGGGGCTGGTAAAAGTATGCAGGGGCAGATGCTGGCGGCACGTCAGGGCTGGAAATGGTTATCGACCGGCGAGATGTTGCGCCGAAGTAATGATCCGGCGGTGATTAACATTTTACGGTCGGGCGAATTGGCTAGTAATGAACTGATTTATCAGGTGTTTGAGCAGGCGGTGCAGGACGCGCGCGATAAAAAATATTCAAACATTATCGTTGACGGTTTTCCGCGGACGAAGGAACAGGCGGCATGGCTGGATGGTTACATGGCGCGGATGAATGAGAAAATTGATACGGTGATTTCACTGGAAGTGCCGGAGGCGGAGATTATGCGGCGACTAGAGAAGCGCGGTCGTTTGGAGGACACGCCAGAGGCAATTGCCCGGCGAATGACGATTTATCGGCAAAAAATGTATCCGGTGTTGGGGATTTTTGCCGAGGCAGGCGTTAGGATTGTCCATTTGGATGGCGTCGGTACGGCTGGCGAAGTGCATGATCGGATTTATGAAGAGGCGGCATACGCATGCCAACTTTAATTACTGGCGAAAAAACGCCGCAGCAGATGAAGGATATGCGCGAATGCGGGCGGATGTTGGCGACGATTTATGATGAATTGCGCCAGCGGGTGACGGCTGGCATGAGCGAGCTGGATGTTAATGAGTTTGTGGCTGGGCGAATTAAGGATTTCGGCGCGGAAGCAACGTATTTGACGGATGAGGTGAAATTCCCAGGGGTGATTTGCGTGTCGACTAATGAGCAATTAGTGCACTCATTTCCGACAGAATATGTGTTTGAGAAGGGCGACGTGGTGAGTTTTGACCTGGTAATCGGCTACCGCGGCATGAAAACTGACAGCGCCTTTACCATGGTGGTTGACGAAGAGCCGCGCGGCGCTAAAAAACATTTACTGCACGCAACGGAGCAGAGTTTGTATGCGGGAATTGATGCGATTTCCGGTGACGGGACGCGCGTTGGCGACATTTCGGCGGGCGTGGAAGCGGTGTTGAAGAAAGCCAAATTGGGTATCATTCGCGAGCTGGTTGGCCACGGCGTGGGGTTAGAAATGCACATGAGCCCGGAGATCCCAAATTATGGCCGCCGCGGTACCGGTCCAGTGTTGCACGCAGGTGATACGATTGCTATTGAGCCAATGGCCAGCCTCGGTAGTGAGAAAATTGTGACCGAGGACGACGGCTGGACGATTAGCCTGAAAGACGGCAGTTTGGGGGCGCATTTTGAACATACTGTGCTAATTACCGAAACTGGCGCGGAGATTTTGACGAGGCTATGATTTACTTGCAAAAGTATAGCCATAACCTGTATAATTAAGCCTGTATGCAAGAACAATCTCGATATGCTGTAGGAATAGATGTTGGCACGAAGAACGTACGCTGCGTCATTGGTTATATTGACGCGGATGGCGATGCGCCAAAAATTGTCGGCGTAGGGACAGCGCCAAATAGCGGTATGCGAAAAGGCACAGTAACTAATCTGGCGGGTCCGGCGGAAGCGATTGATATGGCTCTGGGGGCAGCGGAACGTATGAGCGGCCACCAGGTAAAGACGGCAGTACTGAGCGTCAACGGATCGCATTTAACAAGTACTAAAGCCGATGGAATGATTACAGTTGGTACGACTGATAACGAGGTGACGCCTGAGGATATTGTGCGCCTGGAAGATATGGCAACGACTGGCAAAGTGGCGCAGAACCGGGAAATCCTGGAAATTGTAGCTCATTCTTATCGGCTGGACGGGCAGGATAATATTAAAGATCCAATCGGCATGACTGGTACGCGGCTGGAGATTAAAGCAAATGTTGTGTCAGGGCTGCTGCCGCATATTACTAATCTGCAAAAATTGGCGGAAATGGCTAAAGTTGAGGTTTCTTCGGTTGTTCCAGCAGTGCTAGCGAGCGCGCAAGCAGTATTGACAGAAAACCAGCGCGAGAACGGCGTGGCGGTATTGGATATCGGCGCGGCAACGACTGGCGTGGCGGTGTTTGAAGAGGGCGATTTGCAATATTTGTCGGTAATTCCGCTGGGCGGCCAAAACGTGACTAATGATTTGGCAATTGGACTAAGAACTGATCCGGAGATTGCCGAATCGGTAAAATTGGCGCATGCGCGGTTTGGCGGCAAGAAATTAGGCAAAGTGGAAACTAAGCACGAGAAAAAAACATACTCGTTTGAGCAGAGCGAGATTGATGAAATTGTCGGCGCGAGGTATGAGGAAATATTTGAGGCGGTAGCTAAGGAATTGAAAAAAGCAGGTCGAGCTGGCAAGCTGCCGAGCGGTGCGGTTTTGACTGGCGGCGGCGCTAATACGAAAGGTTTGGTTGATTTTACCAAAGAACAGCTGGGCGTGGCAGCCAGGCTAGGCAAGCCGTCCGAGTACGGTGGTGCTAGCAATGAAATAAAAGGACCGGAGTTCTCGGCGGCAGCCGGACTGATGCTGATAGATGCGGCGAGCGGTGTCTCGTATGCGAAATCACCGCAGAATGCTAAAAAAGCAGCGGAAAAAGCAGGCGGATTTTTAAGAGGTATTTTTGCTAAGTTTAAGTAAGTTGTTTGATATATCAGTTGAAAAAATGCTATACTGATGTAAGAATTAGAGAGAGGGAAATAGATGCCGCAAGTACAACCAAGTGAAGTTCAAACATTTGCCAGTATTAAAGTCGTTGGGATCGGCGGTGCTGGCGGTTCTGCTATAAACCGGATGAAAGATGCGGGATTAACTGGCGTGCAATTTATCGCCATGAATACCGATGCTCAGGCGCTGCACAATTCGAAAGCTGACGTTAAGATTCATCTGGGATATAATACAACGAACGGTTTGGGGGCTGGTGCTGATCCGACAGTTGGCGAGGCGGCAGCTAACGAATCGCGCGAGGAGATTAAGAAAGCGCTTGAGGGTGCGGATATGGTGTTCGTAACAATTGGCGCTGGCGGCGGCACTGGTTCTGGTGCTGGTCATGTGGTGGCAGAAGTGGCGCGTGAGCTGGGGATTTTGGTAGTTGGCGTGGCGACGCGGCCGTTTAGTTTTGAGGGCGAGAAGCGGCGGATTAATGCTGATTGGGCAATTTCGCGGCTTGGGCGGCAGGTTGATACCTTGATTACTATTCCAAATGACCGTTTACTGCAGACAATTGATCGGCGGACGCCGCTGCTAGAGACGTTTAAGATTGCTGATGACGTGCTGCGCCAAGGCGTGCAGGGGATATCAGAGCTGATTACCGAACATGGTTTGATTAACCTTGACTTTGCTGACGTAAAAGCGATTATGAGCAAGGCTGGTTCAGCGTTGATGGGTATTGGACGGGCGAGCGGCGACGACCGGGCAGTTCAAGCAGCCCAGCAAGCTATCGAAAGCCCGCTAATTGAGGTGTCGATTGACGGTGCAAAGGGTGTACTGTTTAACGTTACTGGCGGCTACGATATGAGCATGGCGGAGATTCAGGAGGCGGCTGAGATTATTACCGGAGCGGTCAGTCCAAGCGCTAATATTATTTTTGGCGCAACGCTGAAGCCGGAGATGGAAGATGAATTGGTAATCACGGTAATTGCTACAGGTTTTGATAGCGAATCGTTCCAGCAAGAGGAAGAAGTTCTAAGTATGAGCAATCCTGCGCCGCAACCAGTGCCTGAGGTTGACGAAAATGTAGTTAAAGACATCGATTTGGAACTTGACAGAGAAAAAGCCGCGGAGGAGTTTGCTGCTGATAATGAAGTAAGTATGTGGGATGCTATGCCGGATCCGGACAGCGTTTCAAACGAGGAAGATGATGATACGCCGGCATTTTTGCGGCGGCGTAAGAAGAACGAGGACTAAATATGGCGAGTTTTAATATCGGAGACAGCCGCGTGATTGAGTCGCGTGAAGTCTCTGATGGCGTGGCGATTCGCCGCCGCCGCGAGACGCCAGATGGACGGCGTTTCACTACGTATGAACGCGTGGAAAAGCCAAACTTAATCGTGACTAAGAAAAATGGCAGCCGCGAACTATTTGATAGAGTCAAGTTGGCGCATGCGGTGCGCCAGTCGGTCGGCAAATTCCTTAAATCCGACGAGGAAGTCGAGTCGATTATCACGGAGGTTGAAGATAAATTGTATGCGCTGGGCGCCTCAGAAGTGCCGTCGCGGCAGATCGGCGAGTTCGTGCTGGATGAATTAGCCAAGCGTAACGAAGTGGCGTATGTACGTTTTGCCAGCGTGTTTCAGAAGTTTGAAACGCTGGATGACTTCGTCAAAATATTGGAACAGCGCCGCCAGAAAGGGCAGGAATCATGCGAGTAGTTGTCGTGTATCGG
>CAUPXR010000047.1:0-4862 GCA_963515225.1 uncultured Candidatus Saccharibacteria bacterium
GAGCAGAGGCCTGAAGAGCCTTGTGTCCCCAGTTCAAGTCTGGGAGGAGCCACCAATTTGTTTTTATATTGATATTTACAGCCAACTCTTATCCGACCAGTTTTGCCCGCGCGTGATTTTAATTTTTATTGTTTATCTTATTCAATAACCCTCCATAATTATACGGCGTGAATTTGTCATTAATGAAGATCGGATAGGCCGGAGTTTTTACTCCCATTTTCTCCGCCAAATTCTGGTCAATTGGCTGGAATACTCGTAGGCTTGCCCGCTCAAGGTTTAACCTTGCTTTATCCTCCAGGGTCATTCGATACACAAAGCGAAACTTCTCCACACCTGCGACCGTCTGGCAATCAGCAATTTCCTTTTCAGCGAGCATTTGCAGCTTCTGGCGCCAGATTTTCACATCATTCAACCTGCTCTGTACGCTAATTTCTATCGACACGCAATTAAGCGCATACTTATTTATACAATCATAATCAGCCACAATCACCCGCGGTAAACCCAGCAGCCATGACGCGGCCAGCAGCTCTTCATTTGCACCCTCCCCGACAAACGTACAGTCATTATCCGGGCAAAACGTATTGTGAAAGTCAAGAACAATATCATACTCCTTGCACATTTCCAGTAGCTCAATCGGGCGCTGCTGCTCGTATATGCCGCTTGATTTCACGCCGGGAAATGACCGGTTCAAGTCTTGTTCGACGAAACGCTTATTTATTTTTATAGCTTCCTCATTCGCCAGTACGCTGTCAATATTTTCCAGCGGATTTTCCTGTAAACTCTTGACCAGATCAATGCCCAGCATTTCATTCCCGTGCATGCCGCCGATTACTAATATTTTCATATTCTTATCCTCCTTATTTATTATTTTTTACCGAGATAGATCAATTGATACAAAATTTCGCCAATCAGGAACATCAGATTTGGCTTTATCAATAGTCGCATCATCGCCAAAATCCCTCATGGCCACGCGCGTCATTGCCGGCGCAATAGTCCGATAAGCCACCTTCGTCTGATCTAGGCGATCGGAAAACCCGTATATCATTGGGCAAAAATTCACTAGATTGTTACGTCTCGAAATCTGGCGATCAGCAAAAACTTCGTCCAGCCATAATATCTCTGGGTTAGGAGCAGCGGTTGGCGCGTACTTCCGCTTAAGCCACGCTGCCATTTCCAGCGACCCAGGATATTTTTCCGCCGCAATCTGCACCAGATCAGCCGTCCAAGCAACCGCCGCCAACGCTAATCCCGCTGGTGTCTCCTCGATATACCAACACGCTGGATGCGTCTCGCCGATAGTGTCAAATCTCTCGGCCAATTCCTGTTCTGTATATGCTTCATCGCCAGTCGTACTGCCGCAAGCTTGGCATATATCACCAGGATTTTGACGAGAATACCCTGACGAGCAGCCACCGCATTTACTTACTTCATACCAAGGCTCTGCCGCGAACGCCGCTTGATACGCGGGAATAATCGCGTCGTACTTCTCCCTCGCCTCATCTGGCGCAGCGAACTTCGCTGTTCTTATTTCACTCATAAATATCTCCAAAAATTAACTAAATTAACTGTCAAAAAATCAAAACGCCAGCGTCGCGCCGGCATTTGTTTGGATTTATTCGCAAACTACTTAGCGCGAGCTGGCCAAACGTGCGAATGATGCTTGAAGACGTTTTTATAGCCGCCAGTACCGTTTTGCATCCAGTCGCTAATCCGAGCAACCGTACGGCTACTGAGCTTCGTCGCTGCAATGACGTCAGCGTATTTTTCGCCTTTTGATAACATTTTGGCAGCTTGTAGGCGCGCGCCAACTTCAACAATCTCCTTCTGAGTCATGACATCGCGAAGAAACGCTCGCATTTCATTAGGGTCACTTATACTAGCAAGAACATCCGCCAGCTGACGCGCCTGTTCATCTTTCCAAATATCGTTCTTGCCATTCATATTTCCAGTTTACCAAAGTAAAGTAGGAATGTCAATAATCTTCATATCACCATCTAAAAACTGGAATTTTGCTCTCATCTCGCTTATACTTAAACCATGAAAACTTGGCAAGATGTTGCTTCCCTATATCAGATTTATCCGCGTAGTTTTCGGGATACTAATGGCGATGGGATTGGTGATTTGAATGGCATTACTGAGAAGCTGGATTATTTGGCGTGGCTGGGCGTTGACGCGATTTGGATTTCGCCGTTTTTCCTCTCGCCGCTGACTGATTTTGGCTACGATATCGCTAACTATCGAGCCATTGACCCAACATTTGGCGGGCTGGATGATTTTCGAGCGCTGTTGGAAAGAGCTCATATTCTGGACATTAAAGTCATGATCGACCTCGTTCCCTGCCATACATCTGATCAGCATCCGTGGTTTCAGGAAGCACGGTCATCGCGGGACAATCCCAAGCGTGATTATTATGTCTGGCGCGACGGGCGGGACGGCAATGAGCCAAATAATTGGCGAAGTTTATCGGGCGGCAGTTCGTGGGAGCTTGACGAGCAGACCAATCAATTTTATCTCCATTCGTTCCTGAAAACACAGCCGGATTTGAATTGGGACAATCCGGCGGTTCGCGATGAAATGAAAAACGTGGTGCGATTTTGGTTTGATATGGGCGTGGACGGCATGCGGGTTGACGCGATTTGGGGCATTTCTAAAGATCCGGAATTTGGTGACGATTCACCAAATCCTGATTTCAACGGCGATCCTGAAGCCTACGGCGCGTTCATTCACGACCACTGTAAAATGGGGCCGCATTTTCAAGAATACCTGCATGAGCTAGCGTCAGTTTGCGATGAATATGACGACAAGCAGATGGTGTTTGAATTTTACCCTGACGAGAAGTTGGGCGATATTTACCAGCAGTACCACCAGGTACTAACAGCCCACCCGAAGGCGTCAGCGTTCTTTATGGAGTATCGCCAGGACGAGTGGCATGCGGAGCATACTGAGCAGAAGATTGAGAATTATCTGCAGGCGGCAGATTCAGCCAAGCCGTTTTTCTGCGTCGGCAATCACGATCAGCCGCGCGTTGCCTCGCGGCTCGGGACAGAGCGAGCGCGGGCACTGCATTTTCTCAACCTGCTCACACCGGGCGTCAGCGTGATGTACTATGGCGATGAGATTGGTATGACTAATGGCGAACTGACTGCTGAGGATATTCAGGATAATTTTAGCCCTGCACATTCCGCCATCGACAGCCGCGACCTGGAGCGTACGCCGATGCAATGGGACGACACGCGGTTCGCTGGATTCTCAGAAGTAAAACCGTGGCTGCCAGTGAATAAAAACCGCGCATTTGTTAACGTTAACAGCGAAAAAAGCTCGCCCGCGTCAATGCTAAATTTACACAGAGCTTTACTACGATTACGCCAGGAATTCCCAATTATTAAAAACGGTACACTAAATATCGTAAGTGGTGCTGATACTGGCAACGGGTTTATTCTGGGTATTAAACGCGAGCTAGGCAGAGAACGCGCTTATATTTTTATCAATTTCGCTGACGCGCCGCAAAGTTTTTCCATCCCAGAAAACGGCAGAATCCTCGCTTCTACTCATCCGCAGTACCTGCTCTTAGGAAAAGACCGGCAAATGACGATTCCTGGCTATTGCGGAGTAATATTGATAGTTGGAAGCTAGTTTTTACGAAACAGCGTTAATACCTTCCAGCGCATAGGAAGTATCTTCCCAGCCTCGCACCTCGATAGAATCGACGCCCATTTGTTTGACCGGAAAATCATTACCGCCTTCCTGTAATTTATCGCCAAAGAATAGCGCCTCTTCCTTTGGCCAATCGTTCAACTCAAGCAGCTTACCAATACCATAGGCTTTATCAATTCCTGGCAGCGTAATATCAGTGCTGGTCGTACCGCCAATCCTTACCTCAAGACCAGGCAATTTCTCCGCCACTTTATCGCGATATACCGGGCGAATATCTTTATACTTTTCCGCCCAGGCATACTTATCTTCTGGGGTCGCCTGCTGACCCAGTGCCGACATGGTAATCTGACTGTGGCGATCCTCAATAATTTCGCCCGCAGGATTATCACACCAAATGCCCATCTCCCTGGCAACTTCTTCCAGCGCCGTAGTTATCTGAGTTTTTTGTTCATCGGATAAATCATTAGCGTACTGAATTTTCCAATCGTCATCAGCAGCATCAAATCGATAATACCTCGTGCCGCAAGTCGGCATTGCATGAAATCTTTGGAGCAATTCAGGCTGGACATTAAGCCGATCAATCACCTGCTTTTTAATCTGCTGGAATGTGCCGCCCGTAATGACGCACACATCATAATTTTCAAGCAACTGGCTAAGAATGCCGGCCATCCGATCGCTAATTGGCGACTTGGTAATAGCTAGCGTGTCATCCAAATCAAACCCGATAATTTTTTTCACTCTTCTTCTCCCTCCATAATTAATACAAATGTATTTTTGCCTTTTTTCAGCAGCGACGTAGTGTTCACGACTTGGTCTTCGGTCAGTTTTTCGCCGTTGAGGCTGATAGCGCCAGATTTCAGCAGGCGTTTTGCTTCGCCGTTGGAACTAACCGCGCCAGACACCACCAACGCTTCAATCACGCCGACGCCGACATCAACGCGCGGAATTTCTTTAGCTAAAGCATCCAAATCGTCGTCTGACAATTGCCGGAAATCGCCGCCGCCAAACAACACCTCCGTCACCCGCTCCACTGATTCGCGCCGATTGACGCCGTGGACGATGTCGGTGACTTCGCGCGCCAGAACTTTCTGCGCTGAGCGCGCACCTGGATTAACCGCATGGTTTTCAGCAATAGCTTCGATCGATTCGCGATCCAGCGTAGTGTACATCTTCATATAGTCAATCACACCATCATCATCAACGTTCAG
>CAUPXR010000048.1:0-4750 GCA_963515225.1 uncultured Candidatus Saccharibacteria bacterium
CCTTAGCACTGCCAGACTAAAACTTAAGATTATTCTAAACTTTTTATACGTATTCCATTTACATTAAGACAAGCTATTCATTCCACGCCATACTCGCAGTCGCTAAGCCAAACCAACATACCTAAAGCCGCCAGCATATACTTGTTGGCGTTTTTACAACCAAACTGCATACGTAAACATTATCGCGTACAAGCTTTTAAGCCAAGTTTTCCACACGCCGCCAAAGCCAGCCAGAAATCCACATTTGACTTTTTCTTAATTTTATTCCCCCGCTCCCCTAATTCGCCGTCCAGTCAATATTTGACTTTTTAGTATTTAGATATAATAATATATAGTTTTTCATGTTTTACCCAGCCTCCCAAAAAAGAACAAAAAGAGAACTAACACCTTAAATAGAGCAATACCCGCCCCTGTTAATTAGGCTACCCGATCGCCTATTTAGCTATCTATAAAACGACCGCTGGTCTACTCTGACGTCAATATATGCTGGCGTTATCCCCTGCCCATCCAAGTGTTTTATGGTGATAATCGCCTGCTTAACTTGCGACTCAGCCGCCCTATCCACCGTCATTCGTATATAATAATCCCTGCCATCAACCTTAAACCAAACCTGGCGCACCGTGCCAGCTGGCAGTGTTGCCTCTGATACTTTTAGGTTATTTTGGGTAAACAAAGACACCGCCTGACCTAAGAAGCTTAAAAATTGCCGGTTAATAACCTCTTGGCCGCTTTTGGCAGGGATACCGCTTTCATCCTTGACAGCTACCGTCGGCGCGTCAAAATAATTCTGCTCAAACGTCACACCGCTTTCATCGACAAAATATACTTTACTACCGGACGACCACTGAGCAACTGGCTGACGAAATTGTAGTTTTACCGATGATGAGGCCAAAGATTCGCCCTCAATTCGAATCGTTTTTACCTCCGGAGCTTGCTGTAAAAAGAAGTTTATCAAACTATTATGATCCAAAAAAAATCGGAATCTTTCAGCTGGACGCGACGCATAATAATCGTTAAGGATTTTAATATATTTGGCGGCGTTGCCAGAACTCTTCGGGTCGGGGGTTTGAACTGAAATATTAATCGTCAGCTGAGACAGCAGATATAACACAATTCCAAGCCCGCATACCGCGCCGAAAAAACGCCGGCTGGCTTTGCGCCGCTTTTTAATCAGCCGGTGCGCCTCCAACCGCTCGGATGTTTCCATCGGCGAAGCTGTCTGGCGGCTGTTCAGCGTTCGGTTGCGCCGGTATGATTGCGGCGCCGGTATATCATCATAAATTTCAGCCTGGCGCCTCGCAGCAATCTCGCGGCGCGTCAACTTAGGTTCTTTCTTTTTCAGAAAGCCAAATTTCATTTACGCCTGCCCTGCCGGCGAATTGTGGTTAATATCATATTTGACATATCGCGTGCAGCGTTTGGCTTGGCAAATTTGCCAAAATTATTGCCCAAACCTTGCAGAATTTTCTGAGACCGCAGCAAGCCGATAATTTTCTTTGCCAAAATCTGGCTGTCGTCATCCAGCTCGTCCTCTGTCACAATCACCGCCGCCAGCGCCTCTTGATACACCTTAGCATTCTTTAACTGGTGTCCAGCCGTCAGCCGGCCGTTTGGAATAATGATAGTCGGTTTGTGCAGCGCCGCCAGCTCCAACAGCGTCGTCGCGCCTGCCCTAGTCACTACCAAATCAGCCGCCGCTAAAACTTCCGCCATACCGTCATGGACGAAAGCCTGCAGACGCCAACCGTCGCATTCGCTGACCGCCTCCTTCAATTGTTCATATTGTAAGTTTCCAGAAATTAAAAACACCGACGATTCAGCCAGCAAATCCTCCCGAACTGCAACCACTACCTCATTTATCCTGGCTGCACCCAAACCGCCGCCAGTAATCACCACGAGCGGCCGATTCGGATCAAATTGCAGCTTAGACTTTAACTGGCGCCGCTCCTCGTCTGTATACGGTTTGAACTCCGCCGCAACCGGAATACCGACATACTTAGCTTTTTCCGGCGGATAATTATAATATTTAAGCGGCGCGCCCGTGCCAATCGCCTTAGCGAACGGGCTTAGCAGCCGATTAGTTAATCCCGGGTGAACATCAGAATCGTGCAGCACCAGCGGAATTTTTAGCAGCCGCGCCGCGTAGCCAGCCGGCAAGCAAACATAACCGCCCTTAATAAAAATCACATCCGGCCGCCAAATCAACAACTTAATAAAGCTTTGGCAAAACCCGATAGCCACCTTAAAAGCATCGCGGATGTTTGGCAATAAAATTGACGGATGAAGATGAAAACTAATGCTTTTACCATGATAGCGCCGCAATTTTCCAGCAGCAATCAGCTCAACCGGAATAGTCTCGTCAAATTTGCTAAAAATTCCGCGGGCGCGGGCGCCAAATTTTCGATCGCACCAAAACCGCAGCTCGTGATCGCCTGATTTTTTCAACTCCCTAAATACGGCTACCACTGGCGTAACGTGTCCGCCCGAACCGCCGCCGACCGCTAAGATTCTTGCCATCGCTTCCCTCCTCTAATGGTTTATGTGATGTGTATCTGGAAATCTGAAAAACTAGTCCAAGCGCCGCGGCGATAAACATCATGCTAGTACCGCCGTAGCTCAACAGCGGCAGCGGAATTCCCGTTAGCGGCGCCACGCCGGTCATCGCAGCGATATTCATAATAACATGCGACGCTACCCAGCCGAATACGCCAGCCGCAGCCAGCCGCAGCCGCATGTCCGGCAATCTGGCAGACACGCGCAAAATTGACAATAGCAGCGCCGTAAAAAGCGCTAAAATCGCCATCAAGCCGAGAAAGCCAAACGTCTCGCCCATCACCGCGAAAATCGAGTCGTTAATCGCCTCGGGCAGATAACCAGTTGCCTGCACGCTCTTGCCAATCCCCAGGCCCAGCAGCCCGCCAGAACCAATCGCAATCCGCGCCTGCTGAATATGATAATCGCCGTCATCCTGGCTAGCTGCGCGGCGGCTGTCGCACTGTAAGAACGTTACTACGCGCTCAATCCGGTGCGGCGACATAGCAATCATCAACACGCCAAGGATTAATACCACACCCAGCACCTTGGCGATAATCTTTCCATTCATCCCAGACACCACCAGCATTGCCATGATAATCGCCACCAGCGACATGCCAGTCCCCAAATCCTTTTGCAAGAACACCACGACAATTAACGAAATCCCTGCCAATACCGCTACCGGCACAAGCGTTTCCTGTATGTCGTTAATTTTCTCCTGTTTGACACGTTTGCTTAAAAACCCCGCCAGAAACACCAGCACGCCGTATTTTAGCAGCTCCGACGGCTGAAGACTGCCTAATTGCCCCAAATAAAACCAGCGGTAAGCCCCATTCGTGTCTTTGGCAATCGGCAGATGGAGAACTGCGCCCATAATTACCAGCAGCACGCATAAAACCAGCCCTGTTAAAAAAATCTGTTTCGCGTACTTATTAACCCATGCTAGCGGTAACAGCGCGCAAACCGCAAACGCTGCGACGGCAATAACAACGCTAACCAATTGCTTGTTAAAAAAGAAGTTACTATCATAATGCGTACCGTATGCATAATTTAGTACATTTGCCCGCTGCGGCCCCAGCGCGTACATAACCACCAATCCCAGCATTAACAGCAGCCCCATATACAAAGCAATCTGATACATCGGTCGATGGCGGCGGATTGACACAACTTTACTAGCGTTGCGCTTAAAGGCGGCTGAACTACGCAATATGACCCCCTGCCAAAGCCAGCATCACGCCGATAAACGCCATCACACAGCCAATCACCCAAAACCGCATCGTCACCTTGGTTTCCGGCCAGCCGATAGCCTCCAAATGATGATGAATTGGCGCCGATAAGAAAATCTTGCGCTTAAAGAATTTTTTACTAAAAATCTGTATCAAACTGGAGCCCGCCTCAATCACAAACAGCAATCCAATTACCGGCAGCAGCAACAGCGAATCTGTCAGCATCGCCACCACGCCCAAGCTAGCGCCGTACGCGAAGCTGCCAACATCGCCCATGAAAAACCGCGCCGGATAAATATTAAACCACAAATAACTCAGCAGCACACCGACCACCGTAAAGCAAAACCCCGCCAGCAATACCTGCTGCTGCAACAAGGCAATCACCCCAAACGCGCCGAAACTAGCGCTCAAGAGACCGCCAGCCAACCCGTCCATACCATCGGAAATATTAACCGCATTACCAGTCGCCACCACCGCAAATGCAAACAACGGGATAATCAGCCAGCCAATATTCACATCTCCCATAAACGGCACGTGAAAACTCATCACGCCTAATTTGGCGAAGAAGAACCAGCCCAGAACTATGCCGATAAGCGTAATTAGCGCAAACTTCACTGGACTGCGTAAGCCTGCCGCACCGCCGCCTGTACCGCGAATATTGATAATATCATCGATCAAGCCAACCGCGCCGCCACCCAGCAGCGCTGCTAATGGCAGCCACGTTTGCGCCCGATCTAAATTACAGAAAAACGTCACTATAAAAATCGCGATCACGCCGATCACGCCAGCCATTGTCGGAATATTACGCTGCAATTTAGCCGCTTGGAATTTGGCAAAAATCTTCAATTTTTTACCGTCGGTACTCTCTGAGCGCTGCCGCTTCCAAAACCGATATCGGTAAGCAAAAAACGTATAAATCGGCGTCAGGAACATCGCCAATAAAAACGCCCCGACACTCAGTAAAAATACGTGCGTTAATTCGTTAGTCATTG
>CAUPXR010000049.1:0-4617 GCA_963515225.1 uncultured Candidatus Saccharibacteria bacterium
GTTTTTGAGCGTGTAAACAATGACCTGCATGTCCGTATGCCTGGCTCTCTGGATGCTATTACAATTAGCTCATGGTATAGCGGTGACAACTATAAAATCGAAACCTTCAAATCCGCCACAAGCAGCACCATTACTCACACTCAAATTGAAAACCTAATCCAAGCCATGTCTTCTTTCCAAAAAGACACTGGCATGACCTGGGAACAAGCCCTAACAACCCAGCCATCACAAGTCCAAGCCATTGTTCAGGAGTATTGGACAGTGCCGGGGGCGTGAATTAGCTATTGTAAATGATTTACACAATTGAATAAGGGCTAATATTGCTGAAAATTATCGGATTAATATGCCGTAATGCCACTACTATATCTGTTTAAATAGTGTTATAATTTGAAAAATGAGTAACAATGTATTTAAGAGGACAAAAATATTAGCAACAATTGGCCCAGCAACGTTCAGCCAAGAGAAAGTTTTTCAACTGCTGGACGCTGGCGTTAACGGCATTCGCATGAATTTTAGCCATGGCGATAATGAAAGCCGGCTGGAGCAGATTAATTGGGTGCGTACAGCTAGTCAAAGACTAGGCAAACCAGTAGCGATTTTACAGGATTTGCAAGGACCAAAGATTCGCCTGGGCATCCTGAAAGACAATATGCTGGATGTTAAGGCTGGCGATATGCTGATTTTGGATTCAGAGATTGCAGAACATGACGGCAGCTTTAATTTGCCGGTGCAGTATAATTTGGCAGAAAAGATGAAAGTCGGCGAACCTCTTTATATGTTTGATGGAAAGATTAAGACGATTGTGCGGGAAATTGTTAGTTCGACGGCGATTCGCGTGGAGGTTCAAAATGACGGATTTTTGATGAGCCGCAAGGGGCTGAATTTGCCGGATACGGATTTTGGCGGTGATATTATGACGTCGAAAGACATCGCCGATTTGGAGTGGGGCGCTAAGCAGGACTTTGATTATGTGGCGCTGAGCTTTGTACAGAAGGCCGATGATATTATTGATCTTCGGCAGAGGCTGGTGGAATTGGGTTCAACGGTCGATATCATTGCTAAGATTGAAACAAAATCGGCAGTTGATCCGGAAAATTTGGAAGAAATCGTCAAAGCTAGCGACGGCGTGATGGTGGCGCGCGGCGACTTGGCGGTAGAGGCTGGCGCGGAAATTGTGCCGGTGATGCAGCGGCGGATTATCGCTTTGTGCCGTAAATATTGCAAGCTGGTGATCGTGGCGACGCAGATGATGGGTAGTATGGTTGATAATCCTGAGCCGACTCGCGCTGAAGTGAGCGACGTGGCAAATGCTGTCATTCAGGGCGCAGATGTAGTGATGCTATCGGATGAGACAGCCAACGGTAAATATCCTATAGAGACTGTTCGAGCAATGCGTAAGACGATCCTTTACACCCAAGAACATAGCGAAGTGATGATGGTCGATAAGACTGAGATGCGCGAAAAAACTGATGCGATTTTAAGTTACACGGCTGCGCAGCTGGCTAGAAGGATTAAGGCGCGGGCAATTATTGCTGAAACTAATACTGGTGCTACCGCGGTTAATGTCGGTGCGTATCGTCCGAACTTGCCGATTGTTTGCGTGACCGAGAATGTCAAGACGGCGCAAAAATTAGCGTTAAGTTATGCTTCTCGCCCATACATTCGTCCGAATGAGCTGAACGCTGCGACGAAGCTGGCTGAGGAATTGAAACGGGAAGGTTATTTTGGCGAGGATCCAGTTACGGTTGTGCTAGTAAGCGGACATCATCCTGAGCCGGGTAAAACGGATAATATTCAAATTAAAACATTGTCGTAAGGAACAATCTGGGTGGGCAAACAATTTTCAAAGCAAACAATTCGCGACGTTGACCTGCACGGGCGGACTGTTTTAGTGCGGGCGGACTATAATGTGCCGCTGACAAAGAAGGGCACAATTTCCGATGATTTGCGGATTCGCGCCTCCTTACCAACGTTAAAGTATTTACTGGAGCAAAACTGCAGAATTGTTATTATATCGCATTTGGGGCGTCCGAAGGGCTGGGATATGAAGCTGAGTCTGGAGGTGGTGGCTAAACATTTGACGGAGTTACTGGGTCGGAAGGTGCAGTTCGTTGGCGATTGTGTTGGTGATGAAGTACGTCAAGCAGTACGCCGTGCACCTCTGGGCAGCGTTATTTTGCTAGAAAATCTGCGCTTTTATCCGGAAGAAGAAGCTGATGATTTGACGTTTGCTAAATCAATTCAGCGGGCAGTTCGCGCCGATTATTTCGTGCAGGACGGGTTTGCGGTAGCACATCGAGCGCATGCTAGTACGCATGCCATTGCACTATGCGTGCCTGGCGTGGCGGGTTTTTTGCTGGAAAAAGAGTATACAATTATTACCAAGGCGATGAAAAATCCCCGGCCGCCGCTGGTGGCGATTATCGGCGGTGCTAAAGTTAGCGATAAAATTGCTTTGATCAAGCGATTGATTAATAAGGCTGATCGGATTTTAATTGGCGGTGCTATGGCAAATGCTTTTTTACAATACCGCGGCTGCAATATCGGCAAGAGTGTCTCTGAGTCTGGTCAGGAGCAGGTGATTAAGGACATTTATGATAAAGCAGAAAAAAAGGTCGGCGTAGATCATGTTGATGATTTTTTGGTTTTGCCAAGTGATGTGGCGGTAGCCCCCGATCCCTATAGCGAGCTGCCTCGCCGCGAGGTTAGCGTTGATAAAATTACCAGAGATGATATGGCGCTAGACATTGGCAGCCAGACAATTGAGGCGTTCACGAAAGTTCTGGCAAATGCGAAAACGGTGATTTGGAACGGTCCTCTCGGTTATACTGAAACGAAGATTTTTTCAATTGGTTCGGCGCGCGTAGCTTTGGCAATTGCTCAGAATAAGGATGCAGTGTCGATTGTTGGCGGCGGCGATACAGCTGATTTTATCTTAAAATGGGACGGTCATGACGGGCAGAGTTTTACGCATGTTTCCACTGGCGGCGGTGCTAGTATGGAGCTGATGGCGGGTAAAAAACTGCCGGGAATTGAAAGTTTACTAGACGTGTACGGATTGAGGTGATAAACTAAACATAAGGATTATCATCATGAGAAAAAAATTAATCATTGGCAACTGGAAGATGAATCTCAATATGCAAGAGGCGAGCTTGTATCTGCATAAGCTAATGGAGGTTCTAAAGCCGCGCCGGGACGTTGAGGTTGTTGTAGCCCCTACAACATTAACATTGCAGAGTCTAAGTTTGCAAATTAATCGGCGAATTGCTAAGTTGGCAGCGCAGAATTGCTATTGGCGCGACCATGGCGCGTACACTGGCGAAGTGCCGGCAGCGCATCTTCGGGGGATTGCTGACTATGTACTTATCGGACATTCGGAGCGGCGATATATCTTTATTGAAAGCGATAAAGATATTAGGTTGAAAGTTCAGGCGGCGATTCGTAATCGTCTTCAGCCGATTTTGTGTGTTGGCGAGACGGCGCAAGAACGGGCTTTGGGTGAAACGAGGGATGTTTTGGCTGATCAGCTAACTAGCGGTCTGGCAAATGTGACGGCTGAGGAGCTGGATAGAGTAGTGATTGCCTACGAGCCAATTTGGGCGATTGGTACCGGCGACAATGCTAAACCGGTTGATGTAAAAAAAGCAACGCAAATGATTCGCCAACATGTTGCTCATTTGTATGGTAAAAAGGCAGCCGAGGAAGTGCGGATTTTATATGGCGGCAGTATAACGGTTGATAGCGCAGCTGATTATTTGGCAATTTCAGGACTTGATGGATTATTGGTTGGCGCGGCAAGTTTGGATATACATCAATTTACGGAGATAATAGAAAAAGCACATAAGGGATAAAAAAAATAGGGGGCATATGACAGATATTGATTTTGACGAGCTGGACAAAGCAGTAAATTCCTTGATGAGCAAGCAGCGGGCAGCGGAAAATAAAACAGATGCTGGCGAGAGTACGGCTTCTGAAACTAGCTTGGCTAGTGGTAATGAAAGCAACCCTGAACTTGCTAGTCCTACAGTCTCTTCTGTCGAGAACGCTAGTACTGATCCTGTCTCTGCTCCTGTCAATAATAATGTTGGTGGTAACATTCCGGTGAGTGTGTCGCATAGTTCGCCTGTAGTGCAAACGTCTGGCAATCAGAGTGCGGATGTTCCGGCGGCTAAGATTGGAGCGGAAGCTTCCAAACCATCTCCAAATACTGAAGCAGAAGCTAATGCTGTTAAAGTTACAACAGTACCTTCGGTGCCAGTCTCTTCGCCAACTTCGTCTGCTCCTGTGGCTGCGTCAGTTGCAGGCCAGCCGTCAGTTCCTGTAAGATCTTTGACTCCTTCTGCTCCTCCTGTTCCTTCAGCGGCAACTAACGTGAAGCCGCCAACTGTTTCGTCTGCTCCGGCGGCCTCCTCGGCGCCAGTAGCAGCTCCCTCCACTTCAACTACGCCACCAGCAACGACAGCATCAGCGGCACCAATAGCAGTTACTGCGCCGGTAGTAACGACAAATTCGCCAGCTTCGGTTTCATTGGCTCCGCCGTCTTCTCCATCTTCGCCAGATTCAGAAGCAACACCAGATGCACAAAAACCAAAACCAGCGGCATCGACAGTGTCGGTC
>CAUPXR010000050.1:0-4581 GCA_963515225.1 uncultured Candidatus Saccharibacteria bacterium
AATTTTTAGGTGATGCGGTGTTGGAGTTGGCGGTGACGGAGTATTTATTTACGCATTTTTCTGAACCGGAAGGGATTTTGACAGCCTGGCGGGCGGCGCTGGTACGGACGGAAAGTATCGGCGATGCGGGTGATAAATTAGGCTATGGGTCGCTGATTCGCATGTCAAAGGGTGAGAAAAATGGCTCGGATCGGGCGCACTTGCAGATTTTAGCCAATGCCTTTGAGGCGGTGATCGGTGCGATTTATCTGGAGCGCGGCTTTGACGATGCGCGCGATTTTATTCATAAGCATATTATTATCAAGCTGGACGGAATATTGGAGTCGGGCAGTTGGCGCGATCCGAAGTCGTATTTGCAGGAAATTTCTCAGCGCGTTGACAATCAGACGCCAGTATATAAAGTTTTGGGCGAGGAAGGTCCAGATCATGATAAGATTTTCACGCTTGGGGTGTTCGTCGGTGAAACGATGATGGGTCGCGGTATCGGCCCTTCCAAGCAAGTGGCTCAGCAGCAAGCTGCCCGCGCTGCGATTGCTAAATATAAAGAATCTGGCGAAAAATTATAAAAGTTTGCACGGGGCAAACCGCTCGTGTATAATGAAAGTACAGTTTAATTCCAGGAGGAGGGGCAGAATGTCAACAATAGATCAGCAATTTGTGGAGTATGTCGTGAAAGCATTGGTCGGACATCCAGATGACGTTGCAGTAGAACGAGAGATTGATGAAAAAGGCGTGCTTTTGACGCTGACGGTGAATCCGGAAGATCTGGGACGGGTGATTGGCAAGCGCGGCGGCACGGCGCAGAGTCTGCGAACATTGCTTCGAGCCTTGGGCTCAAAGAATGATGCGCGTTATAATCTGAAGATTGTTAATAATGACGGTTTTACAGGTTCGCAGCGTTATCGGCACGATGATTCGTCTGATGAGACTACAGAGAATCCAACAGATGAGCCTACAGAGAGCAAATCTTCATATGCGGAGAATGCCCGCAAGGAGCTTGCTGAGTTGGACGACCTTGATATTTAGCGTATGCTGTAGGCTAAATATCGCCGTTACGTAAAATAGTAATGTTTTTAGAAAAAACTATTGTCGCTACTCATTCTGCTGTGCTATAATCATAAACAAGTTCAAGCACAGACTATGCGAGAACGAGCTCTATGCGAGCAACGGATAATCCGTTGAGAGCCTTATTTGTGCTAAAAAGCCGTCCTTTTCAGGGCGGTTTTTTGGTGCTACAATTAACAAGTGAGAAAATTCCAGGTAATTACACTATTTCCCGAAATGTTTGCCGGCGTGTTTGAAAGTTCAATGATGTGGAAAGCGCAAAAAGATGAGATTGTCCAGTTAGAGACGATTAATTTGCGCGATTTTGGACTGGGGCCGCGCCGTCAAGTAGACGATACGCCGTATGGCGGCGGCGATGGTATGCTGCTGATGATTGAGCCGTTATGGCGAGCGGTAAAATTTGCCAAGTCGCGCGATAAAAGTGCGAAAGTTATATTAACTAGTCCGCGCGGACAGCGATGGCACCAGGCAAAGGCGCAGAGCGAGGCGAATAGCGGACGTGGACTGATTTTTATATGCGGGCGCTACGAGGGGGTCGATGAGCGAATCTTAGAGGTGGTTGACGAGCAGTGGAGTATTGGCGATTTTGTACTGACTGGCGGCGAGTTGCCAGCAATGGCGGTGATTGACTCGATAGTAAGGCTTATTCCCGGCGTGCTTGGCGGTGAAAAATCGGCGGAGATTGAGAGCTTTTCTGATGGAAAAACTCTAGAATTCCCGCAATATACACGGCCGGAAGAATACAATGGATTAAAAGTCCCTAAGGTACTACTAAGCGGACATCATGGAGAAATTGCGAAGTGGCGGATGGAGCAATCAGAAATTTTAACCAGCAAGACTTGGTCGGAGTAACGTATTAAATCTCATATATTCTATCAAATATGGATATATTTTAGCGAAGCGCCCCTGTAGTCAGAGGCGCTTCATGTTGTGGTGGATGTCGTAGAGCGAAAGATACGATTTATGGTGTTTGTTTTTGTAACGTTCGCTTGCTATTACTATACGGATTTTTTTATAAAAGCGCAAGGATTTTGGTAAAAAATACAACAAACTTGAGCTTTTTGAATATCCGGGCTATACTGAACGTATGGCAACGCAGCGAAGAAAGAGTAAGAAAACGGCTAAAATACACCTGATCTCCTTTGATTGGTTGGTTAGGTTCATTTTAAGCGTATTCATTTTAATAATGCTGTTGGCGCAATTGTTTACGTTTGAAAATTTTCCTGGGTTGCTAGTTGGCACTGGGGTTGCTCCCGTTGTTAGTCTGCTGCTGGGTAGTTTGCTTGTTGTAGCGGAATTGGCGGCCTTACCGTATCTTTTGAAGATGAGCGCATCAAGTAATGTTATTCGAGTAAGTAAAGTTTGCGGTTTCATTATTTTGGTGGCTCTATCTGTCTTAGAAAGTATGGCTGCTGTAAATAATACTACATCTACGCTTTTTGGTGCGACAGCTAATTTGCCGGGAGGTTTATGGGCGCTGTTCCTTTTGTCGGCTTTATGGGTATTGTTGCTGCGGGTGAACTTCGTTGATAAAAAAGAGGTAAAGCCTGGCGCAAACTCTCGAAAAAATAAAAGAAAAAGACCAGCTGATCGCTGATCGTATTCTTTGTCGTCTTGGCTGGGATGGAGGGATTCGAACCCCCGAATGCCGGGACCAGAACCCGGTGCCTTACCGCTTGGCGACATCCCAACGACGTTTATCATTGTACTATAGAAAAAATATCCTGGCAAGCGTTTACGTATAAGCTCTAACGCGATATACTGAAGCTATGGATTTACAATTAGTAGTGAAGCTAATCGCTGACGGCTTAGTTATTCCGGTGGCGTTGATTGGGGTATATGCTTTGCTTAAAACGATATCAAACGATGAGAAATATCAAGCATACTTGCGCGTTTTAATGGCAGGATTGACGGCGTATATAGTAGCAAAAATTATAGGGGCAGTGTATCAGCCGGAACAACTCCGTCCGTTTGAGGTTTTGGGCGTGTCGGCTGGCGCGTCGTTTTTAAATAATCCGGGTTTTCCTTCTGATCATGCCTTATTTACGATGGCGATTACTTTAGCGGTTTGGTTTGAGGCGAAAAATAAAAAACTAGCCGTAGTTTGTTTGATACTGACTCTACTGGTGTGTGCCGGAAGAGTGATTGCTCTGGTACATACGCCGCTAGATGTGGCGGGGGGCTTGCTAATTGCGTGTGTTGGCATTGTGTGGTACGTACCTAACTTTAAGTTGATCGCAAAACGCTTATAATTAAATATATACATTTGCAATTTTCTCAAGTTTACGTTACAATTTCTACATGAGTTCAATGCCAAAGATTTTCCAGCAAGAGCTATCAGAGTATACTTATCCATTATCAAGAGGTAGTTTCCTGCGTATTTTAGCGCTGGCGGCAGCCAATGGCGTCATAATATGGCTTTTAGCGCTGGCGTTTGACAGGATGATGCTAACGCCGGTTTTTTGTTCGTCGGCAGACCAGGCTTCAATGTGCGTAAATAGCGCTGCCTGGTCGTCGTATATCGCACTGGTTTTGGTCGGTATAATGATGGTGCCGCTGCTAATTATGTTTGGAGTCAAGCGTCCGCTGGTTGTTGTGATAGCGGCGACCGTTGCTCTATGGGGAACTAATTTATGGACTAGCGGGCTATGGACAACTTCAATTCTATGGACTATTGCAGCGTCAACTTTGGTGTATTTGGCGGTTATTTGGATTAATCGTATTCGCGGTAATGCGGCAGCAATTTTATTTGTTGCTATATTCGTCCTGCTGGCACGAGTTGTCTTGTCTCTGTAATCCCTGTACACTAAGAGTATGGAAATCATTATCATTATTCTCTTAGTTATTATCGTTATGGGGCTGGGTGCGACGTTGTTCGTGCTGCAGTCAAAGTTAAGCGAGCTGAAAAATCAATCATCAGTTGAACTCATTAAAACTGACGTGGTGGAGTTGGGGCGAACCATCGCCAAGCTGAATGAATCGGTCAGCGATAAACTCGAGCGTAGTAACGCTCAGGTGCAAACCTCGGTGCAAAAGCAGTTGTCAGAAAGTGCCAAGTTGGTGGCAGATGTGACACAGCGGCTGGCAAAGCTGGATGAGACAAATAAGCGGGTGGTCGACGTGGCGACTGACCTGAAAACTCTGCAGAACGTCTTGCAAAATCCTAAACAGCGCGGCGTGTTTGGCGAATTTTATCTGGAAAGCGTACTAGATAACGTGCTGCCAGCCAAGCAGTTTCAGATGCAATACCGTTTCAAGGATGGCGAGATTGTTGACGCGGTTATCTTCCTGGACAAGGGGCAGATTTTGCCGGTGGATAGTAAGTTTAGTTTGGAAAATTACAACCGGATGATCAACGCCGAGACTAAGGCTGAACGCGAGCTGTGGCTGAATAAGGTGAAGGCTGACCTGAAGGGGCGCATTGACGAAACCAGCAAATACATTCGCCCGCGTGAGAACACCATGGACTTTGCCTTTATGTTCATCCCCAGTGAGTCGCTGTATTATGACCTGCTG
>CAUPXR010000051.1:0-4326 GCA_963515225.1 uncultured Candidatus Saccharibacteria bacterium
AATCTGCGAATTCACCTTCAATATCTCCCGAGGATTCTTTCCTATACAGCATACCCGTTCCAGAAAATATGCCGTCCTGGCAGAAATTATCGCCGATAGTTTTCTCCAGATCCTTTATCAGCTCGGCTAAATCGTCCTCGGAGCAATACGTTGTGCTTTCGATATAATCTATCCTGTTCCGTATCGTTTCATCATTAAAAAAATCAATAACGTTAATGTCAATATCAACCGGCTCGTCAGTTATCTCTATATCAATAACGCCGCCGTACGGAATGGCATGAACGAAGCTGTCTGTATCGATTATTAGAAAATGAGGATAATTATCCCTTATTTCTACGGAAATATTTTGGGCGCGGATGCTGCCGCGTGCTGTGTCATCATCGTATTTCAGTTCGGGGTGCAGCGTTACAATTGATACAGTATTATCGTTAGCAATAGCGTCAAGACATTGATTGATATCTTTGACGGCTTTTATTTCAAGCGTGGTCTGCTCGCTCGGCGAGGCTGCCTGGTAGCTTGGTTTCGTCCGCAGGGCGCCGATTTCGCGGACTTGGTTCATGATATAGGAGAATGTATCGTTCGGGTCTTCATCTGGCGTTGGCTTTTCTATATCAAGCTGCAGCAATGTTTCTGGCGACAAAGGAACGGCTGTCTCGCCGATTTGAAGCGCTGCCACGCGCTGGTTGGTCGCGATGTTAACGCCGCCAGTACATTCTTCGGACGTGATAGTCGTGTACGTAAATAAACCCAGCCTGCCGGTTATTTGTTCGGTACCGGATTCGCCGTTTGGCAGCCTGCAGGCAATTGTCGCGGTAGTTGTCTCGTCGAGATATCGAGGATCAAAATGACGCGACGAGAGTCTCAGCGCTAATGTGTCAGGATGATACTTTGGCGGTATATTGTCTGGCTCTTCGCTGCTATAGGCGGCTAATTCTCGGTTTATAATTTCAACATTTTTCCAAAAGTCTGATCTTTCCAACTCGGAAAGTAAATCTGTTCGTGCGGTTTCTGGCTGGCGGCGTTCCATAAAGATTAGTTATATACTATTGGCTAGTATCAGGGCAAGCATAGGCTTATTCGGGCGCGGCTTCTGTTTTTTCCTGGGCGTTACTTATCTAAACATAATATTGCAAGGAGTAATAAAATATTGTAGGATTGAGGGATGAAAGAACGTATGAGCGGTATAGGTAGAAATGGCAACGATTTTGAAGGAAAGCCTGATAGCGGATCCGGGACGGCTGAACTGGATGTTCCGAAGCGGTGTGAGGGATGTCCTTATGTAGGGGGCGTCACGCGCGAACATGCTGCAGCTGTCGGTTTGGAAGAGACTGAGGCTGCGCAGCGTGAAATTGATGAAGTAACCGCAGATTGCCCTGGTGCTGTAATAGCTACAGAAGCAGACCAAAGCGCTGGGTTTAGGGGATGTAATAGCCCTGCGGTGAAGGAGAAAAATACATCACTCCCCCGCACTGTATAGAAGAAATTCGCGGTGCCGGCGACGATGAGTCTTAGCGGTATTGGAAATCGGCTATACTATATTATACGACATAATATATTTGCAAAATTTAGTAAAGTGTGCTAGGATTATAATCTATGGAAAGAAATGGTAATACAGGTGGGAGTAATGGCAACTTTGAAGATACAATGTATGAAGGCGGGGCTAGCGACGAACTTACCCCCCTATCGCTGGACGTACCGGGGGACTGTCGCAATTGTCCAAAGCTTAAGGATAAAATAGGAAGATATGAAGAGGCTGTCGATGTATTTGGAGATGCCAAGGGCATGTATTCACAGTTAGAGGGAGGACTTGAACGTTGTATCGCTTGGATGGAGCTTAAGCGCACTGTGGATGGCTTAAATGAGACTGCTGAAAGAGTGCAAGCAAGGATTGATATAACAACAAAAGGCTGTCGTGGTGCTGTAACACTTTCAGGCGAGAGCTATAGGACTGGCAAAGTTCTGGGTGTATTATGCGATAGTCCTGTATATGATCCTGAACCAGGAGTGACTACGTCAGATGAGATTGTCGCTGTTACTAGAGAAAAAACAGAAGAGCATGGAGAATCTGGCGACCCTAGAGGCGAGTAAGATTCGTAACGTAATTTCAGACTTGACCTATTAAACATTCTTTCTTCTTCCATTTTTTGCTACACTAGTAATTATGGAAGAAAATACGAATATCACAATTACAGACATTCATGCGCGGCAAATTTTAGATTCGCGCGGTAATCCGACGGTGGAAGCGGACGTCGTATTGAGCGACGGTTCATTTGGGCGGGCGGCAGTGCCGTCAGGCGCCAGTACTGGTTCATTTGAGGCGGTGGAGTTGCGCGACAGCGATGAGCTGGCGTACGGCGGCAAAGGTGTTTTACGGGCGGTAAATCATGTCAATGGAAAAATTGCCGGGGCTTTGAAGGGCGATGATCCGTTTGATCAGATTAAAATTGACCAAAAAATGCGCGAGCTGGATGGCACGCCGAATAAAGGCCGCTTGGGTGCGAATGCTATCTTAGCGGTGTCGCTGGCGGTGGCGAAAGCGGCTGCCAAATCGCGCCAGATGGAGCTGTTTGAATATGTCAATAGTCTGGCGGGTTCGCCGAGGATGTCTTTGCCGATGCCGATGATTAACGTGATGAACGGCGGCCAGCACGCGCTCGGCGCGACTGATTTTCAAGAATATATGATTATTCCAATTAGCGCGGCGACGTTTGCCGATGCGATGCAGATGAGCGCGGAAGTTTTTCACACGTTGGCGAAGATTCTGAAGTCCGAGGACTATCCGACAACTGTCGGCGACGAGGGCGGCTACGCGCCGAAGGTTCGCGGCGGTAATATGGAGCCGATGCAGCTGTTGTCGCGGGCGATTGAACAGGCTGGCTATAAATTGGGCACAGATTTCGGCTTTGCGCTGGATGTGGCGGCAAGCGAATTGTATAAAGACGGAAAGTATAATCTGGCGACAGAAAAGCGCGTGCTGAACGCTGAGGAGATGATTCGCACATATAAGGCGCTGCTGGGTAAAGTGCCAGTTCTGTCGATTGAGGACGGCTTGGACGAGGAAGCGTGGGTGGATTGGCAAAAATTGACTGCTGAATTAGGGAACTTTGCTCAGCTGGTCGGCGATGATTTGCTGGTAACTAATGTCCAGCGGCTGAAGCGCGGTATTGAACTAAAAGCTGCCAACGCGATCTTAATCAAACCGAACCAGATCGGTACGCTCACTGAGACTATTCAAGCAGTACAAGTGGCGAAAGATGCCGGCTGGAATACGGTGATGAGCCACCGCTCCGGCGAAACCGAGGATGTGACGATTGCGCATTTGGCGGTTGGCTTGGGTACTGGCCAGATAAAAACTGGCTCGATGTCGCGTTCGGAGCGAATTGCCAAGTATAACGAGCTGCTGCGAATCGCTGAAAAATATCCGGATTTGAGTATTTTTCATCCGTTTTAAGACAGGCTGAGCTGGCTGTCGTTTGGAGAGGGCTGGCTTCTCATAGTTAGTTTTCGCCCGCGCGGGGGTTTCTGGCGCGGGCGAAGTTTATTTCCTGATGTATACCACCTGGTTTTCATCGCCAAAAGCGATGATTTGCGATGGTTTTTCGTCTGACACTTCCCCGCTGTCGACATAAACTGCTACTGTTTCGCCAAAATATTCAATTGCTTCTGTGATGTTCCTGGCTGGCGGCAGGTCCTTAGGGTTAGCGCTGGGCGCCAGCAGGCAGCCGGTGGATTTTATCAAACTGGCCAGCGGCGAATTCGGCACGGCGCGAAACGCTAGCGTCCCGTTATTGCGCGGCAAGTGCGGCAAAAAGCTATCGCTGACGCGGATGGCGATTGTGGTCGGCTGATGGTTGGATAATTCTTGATAGATTTTACGCTGCTCGCTGGTTAGTCCGGGAATGCTGCTTACGTCCGCGACCAAGATTATCGACGGGTCTTTCGGACTGCGCTGCTTGGCTTCGTATAATTTTTTCATGGATTCGACTGAATCTGCCCGCGCTAAAACGCCGTAAATTGTGTCGGTTCTCGCGACGATAAGCTGGTTATTTGCCAGCGCCTTTTTAACGGATTTATCCAAAATATTGTTCACTATCATATAAAAATAAGTCTAAAAATTTCAAGTTGTTTGGCATAAAATAACCCCGACGGGCATCGGGGCTATTAAATTTTCGCCAGTTAGCCGGCGATTTCTACGCCCATTGATCGGGCTGTACCAGCGACAACTTTCATAGCGCCTTCAATGTCAATCGCGTTTAGCTGGTCTTTTTTAATCTCGGCAATTTCCTGCAGCTGTGCCCGGGTAATTTTACCGACTTTATCTACGTG
>CAUPXR010000052.1:0-4246 GCA_963515225.1 uncultured Candidatus Saccharibacteria bacterium
GTGTTAAGGTGATTTGATCGGCATATTCAAGGTCAACGCCGACCGGGATTCCCCGCGCTAGGCGCGATACGGTGATGGTTAATCCGGCTTCTTGGACATACCGCTGCAAGAACAAGGCAGTCGATTCGCCTTCAACTGAAGCGTTGGTGGCGATGATAACTTCCTGGACGTTGTCTGCCTTGATCCGGTCGATCAGTTCTGGAATGTGCAGCTGTTCCGGTCCAATGCCGTCAATTGGCGAGATGACGCCGCCTAGTACGTGGTATGTCCCGGTAAACTGCCCTGTTCTTTCCAAGGCGACAATATCTAGCGGTTCTTCAACCACACAAACAAGCTGCTTATTGCGGCTTTTATCAGCGTAAAGCGGCGATATTTCTTCGCTCGCGTCAATCAGCGCAAATGTCTTCGGGCAGGTTTTTACTCGATCGTGCAATCGGTCGAGCGATTGTGCTAGCTGCTTGGCTGACTTGGGGTTGCGGCGCAGAACGGCATATGCATAGCGCTCGGCTGTTCGCGCGCCTACTCCAGGCAAACTGCCAAAGTCGTCAATAAGCGCCGTTAAGGCCTTTGGCAAAATATGTAGAGGCATAGCTTAAAACGGTAAGTTGCCCAGTCCGCCCATCAGCGGCTTCATGGTCTCGGCAGCAATTTCCTGAGCCTTTGCCATGCCGTCGCGTATCGCGATCTTAATCCAGTGTTCCAGCTGCTCGATGTTATCCAAATCCACCATCTTCGGATTGATTTTAATCGACTTAATCTTCAGCTCGCCGGTAATCTGGACAACGACTGCGCCGTCGCCAGCCTCAACTTCAATGATTTCTTTGCCTAATTGTTTCTGCGCCTTACGCAATTGCTGCAGCATTTTCACCTGGTCAAACGCCATATTCCTCCTTTATTACTTACGTTATTATAACTTATTTTTCGCTGGATGTGTAGAGATAGAACCGGTCGCCGTTTTCCGACCAGCTATTCACCAGGATTGATGATAGATATAACTTTTTTAGGCTGGCTTTAGGCGCGTGCTGGCGGGCGGCACGGCTGATATATAACGGCTGATGTATGCCAGACGGTATGGAATCGACGATGCGCAAATTCTTAGTATTGTGCTTAATGAGGGCTTTATAAATCGGCAATTCGGCCTCGCTAACCAGTAGCGCGGCTTCCTTATCGGCGGAAAGTTTTTTCTTTAATAATGATAAATCGCTGTTAAATTCCCGGGCAGCCAGCGGATAATGCTGGTAGCCGTCAACGTAGCGGAAACTGCCGCCCAGTACCATAACGATAATTAACGCTGAAATAAATACCAAGCCAGTGCCGCGAGCATACGGGTTTTTCGGGAAAAGTTTGTACCATTCGTTCATTAGCGTCTCGATGCCGACCGCCAGTAAGATGAACAGCGGCACGACGATGATGGCGGTTAATTGCGGGTCGAAAATGATTAAAATTAACGCTAAAAATAGCCATGACCAAATCATGGATGATCTGGCGCTGGCGCGTTTTTGGAAGCTTTTGGCGAGCCCCAGGAATATTAGAATAAGCGCGCTAAAGTCCATAATCGGCGTAATTTGTCCATCGACGACTGACGGTTCAATCCTAAGATACGAGTAAAATAGAACCTTCAGGTTGCTTACTATGTTGAAATTCAGCGCGCCAAATCCCAGCAGGCTGCTTCTGAGAGTGTCGGATTTTAAGCATAAATAAGCAACCGCGCCAGTAGCCAGACAGAATAATAGAAACGGTATCAGCCAGCGGCGGCGGTATTTTCTGGAAATAAGATAGTATCGCGGGTGCGGGTGCAGTAAGGCAACGAATAGCAGCCCCAGGTTAATATACCAAAAGTACGGCGTTAATAAGCTTGTCGTGACAGTGATAGCCAGCAATATCCGCCACAACCAAGTAATTTTGGCTTTCTGCAGTGTCAATGTGGCGAATAGTAAAATTAGTGCCGCGTAAAACACGTATAAAATTGCCGGCGTAGCGCTCTGACCGATAAACAAAAATTGGGCAGTGGTGATCATGATGAGCATGGATAGGATGGCGACGCTCGGCTTAAACCAGCGCTTGAGCAGGAAGAATATGGCGATAGAGCTGATGATTGAAAGGAGGATGGCTGGCGCTTTAATGGTCAGTAAGCTGACGCCGAATAGTTTGAAGAAAATCAGCTGCAAAGCGTGGAATGGTAGATTGGCGACTGCTAAACCGTCAATACTAAATGACAGGCCGTTGGTCGTTTTAATGGCGTCGATTTCTGATTGTGTCAATCCGCCTGGCGCGTACAACGCCGAAGTGACCACGGCGCCAATATATAACAGCACAAGCACAATATAGCCAAAAAAATAGCGCCATTTGTATACAAAGATATCAGTAACTTGCTGCTTTTTCACTGCCATGATTATATCACAATTCTAGTCATGCTTGCGATCCAAGCTCATAAAACGCAGGCGCTCCGGATGGAAGTAGAGTTGAATCTTGCCGACCGGGCCGTTACGGTGCTTGGCGATGATCAGATCAGTGATGTTTTGCACCTCTGGATTATCCGGTTCGTAATATCCTGGTCGGTAAATAAAGCTGACGATGTCGGCGTCCTGCTCGATGGAGCCGGATTCACGCAGGTCGGCTAGCTGCGGGATTGGTGGCGTGCGCGACTCGACCGAACGGCTCAGCTGGCTGAGGGCAATCAGCGGCACGTTGAGTTCGCGGGCGATCAGTTTGAGGCCGCGGGAAATTTCCGACACTTCCTGGACGCGGTTGCCGTTGTGATTGTTGGTGGCCTGCATTAGTTGCAGGTAGTCGACGATGATCAGGCCGATTTCGCCTTCGTGTGCCAAGCGGCGAGCTTTGGTGCGCATCTCCAGAATGCTGAGGCCCGGCGTGTCATCAATGTAAATCGGCGCTTCTGCCATCTCGCCCATGGCCTCGGACAGCTTCTCAAAGTCATCGCCGCTTAGATTGCCGGTACGAATATTCCAGCTATTGACACCCGACGCGTCAGATAACATACGGTCGGTCAACTGCTCCTTGCTCATCTCCAGGCTGAAAAACAGCACCGGCTTTTTCTCGATCGTCGCTACGTTGTACGCCAGGTTAGTCACCAGCGCAGTCTTACCCATGGCTGGACGAGCCGCCAGGATAATCAAATCCGACTTCTGCAACCCCGCCGTCATGGCGTCCAGGTCGCGGTAGCCAGTCCGCATGCCGCGCAGGCTGCCCTTGTTGCGGTGAAGCTCCTCGATACGGTCAAAGCTGTCGGTCAAGATGCTTTCCAGACTGACCAAATCTTGTTTCAATGACTGGTCGGAGACGCTGAATAACTCGGCCTCGGCTTTTTCTAATAATTCCTGGGTCGTTGTTGATTCGTCGTAGCCGAGTTCGGTAATGCCGCTGCTGGCCTTGATCAAGCGCCGCCGCACCGCTGTTTGCGCCACCATTTCGGCGTACGCCGCTGCGTGCGCTGCCGTCGGTACGTAGTTGGTGAGTTCTGTCAAATACGCTGAGCCGCCGATGAGCTCCAATTCGTCCTTGCGCTTCAGTTCATCAGTCAAGGTCAAGAGGTCAACCGGCTTGTGCTTCTCAAACAGCCGCATCATACCAGCGAAAATTAGCCCGTGGTTTTTATCGTAAAAGTCGTTAGGTTTGACACTTTCTGAGGCGTCCGCCAGGACTTCCTCGTCGATGAGAATCGCGCCGATCAAGCTTTTTTCGGCGTCTAGGTTTTGGGGCGGTAATTTGCCCGCGATGGTTTCGGTTTGGGTTTTTTCGCTCATGATAATTCCTCCAGGTTAACTTCTTCGCCGCCGCCCATTAGCTCGGCAATCTTTGCAAGTTCGGCGTCTTTGGGCGGGGCTTTTTGTCCGATTGTCACAATGTCCAGTTCAGTGCCGGCGACTTGTTGCACAATTGTCGCAATAAGCGGGCGATTCTTGGCGTCATCTAGTTTCTTTTTAGCAAAGGCATTGCCGGCGTACAGGGTCAAGGTATTGCCGTCTCGCTGCCAGCTACACTGTTGCAACAATGTCGCAATAGCGAACGACTGCTCTTTGGCCAGGGCGATGATTTTATCCCAGTCGATGTCTGTGGCGGAGGTTGGCAGATTGTCTGATGTTGGTCGATTGTCTGCCGGGGCGGCGTCTACTGTCGTTTTATCTGCAGAGTCATTAGTTTGCTCCTGTTTCGGGATGGTTTTTGGCGAATTTTCTGGCGGCTGGGCGGCTGGGGCTGGCGCTTCTGGAGTAGCTGCCGGTGACTC
>CAUPXR010000053.1:0-4242 GCA_963515225.1 uncultured Candidatus Saccharibacteria bacterium
TGGTATAACCATCCTCCTTTCTTCTTCCACTCAAGCTAAAGGGCAACTCTTGCCCTAAGACTGTAGCTTGAGCAAAAGCTGATATATATATCATACTGGAACAGAAAAGTCAACACTTTCACCGCATTTTCTCCAAAAGTCAAATTACTCACCTCTGTAAAATTCGCTAAAAATTATTTGCCAAAATCCGCCTCTTTTCATTTTCCGCCGCCGCTGCTATACTAACCATAAGTAGTATAAGGGATAAAGCGAGGTTATGGGACTGACAATTTCTGACATTCGGCGCAATACCACGCATGCGCGCCATTTGATGCAGCGGACACGGGCGCAGCATTTTGCGGTCGGGGCGTTTAATATTGACAATCAAGAAACGCTGATCGCGGTGGCGCGGGCAGCGCAGAAACTCCAGTCGCCGGTGCTGGTGGAAGTGTCGGATGCTGAAGTTAAAGCCATGGGGCTGGAGAACGTGCGCGATTTGGTGGATAATTATAAGGCTGAATACGGCATCGAGATGTATTTGAACTTGGATCACGGGCCGACGGTGGAGGGCTGCAAGCGGGCGATTGACGCGGGTTATGAGTTTGTGCATATCGATATTTCCCAGGCAAATCACGATGCCTCGGATGAGGAAATCATTGCCAAAACTCGCGAAGTTGTCGAGTACGCCAAGTTCACTGGCGCGTTGGTGGAAGCCGAGCCGCATTATTTTTGGGGTTCGTCAAATGTCCACACCGAGGCGATTGACTATGAAGAAATTAAGAAAACCTTTTCCACGCCAGAAGGTGCGCGTGATTTCGTAGAGGCGACGGGAATTGACACTTTTGCGGCGGCGATTGGTAATTTGCACGGGTTGTATCCGGTGCCGAAAGTGCTAGATTTGGAATTATTAGCGCGTATCCGCGAGGCGCTGCACTGCCAGATTTCGCTCCATGGCGGATCAGGCACGCCGCTGCATTATTTTAAGGATGCGGCGAAAATTGGCGTTTCTAAGATTAATATCAATTCCGACATGCGCTACGCCTTTCGTACGACGCTGGAAAAAACCTTGCGTGAAAATCCGAACGAGTACGCCATCGTCAAGCTAATGCCACCAGTGTACGCGGCCGTTCAGGAAATAGTTGAGGCGAAAATTCAAGCCTTCGATTCAGCCGGAAAGGCGGTGGTGTAATGGCGAAAATTATTACTGTCGGTGCAGGCGTACAGGATGTTTTTTTAAGCCAGTCGGACGCGCTAAAACCAGTGTGCGAAAGTCCAGAGCATTGTTTTGCCCGGTTGGATTTGGGAGCGAAAGCCGATGTTAATCAGATTCATTTCGCTACGGGTGGCGGTGCTACTAATGCAGCAGTGACATTTGCGCGTCAAGGGCATCAGGCGTTATTCATGGGTATTATCGGCAAGGATCCAGCCGGCCAGGCGGTGCTGGACGATTTAGATAAAGAAGGCGTCGGTACGCAATTGGTAAAATATTCCTTAAAGTACAGTACCGGCTACTCGGTGTTGCTATTAGCACCAAACGGCGAAAGGACGATTTTAACTTATCGCGGCGCATCGACGCATTATCATCCAGCAGATTTTGATATCAGCGATCAAAAAGCCGACTGGCTGTACGTTTCTACCTTGTCAGGAAACATGGATGTGCTAAACAAGTTATTCCGCCAAGCCAGAGACCAAGGGATTAAGATTTGTTTCAACCCGGGTAAAAAGGAATTAGCCCAAAAAGACAAGCTGATCGGCTTACTGCAGGACGTCGAGATCTTAACTGTGAACCGCGAGGAAATGCAGTTGTTGGTGTCCGGTGATGATTTGGAATCTTTGGCGCGCAATGCTCTGAATTTAGTACCGGTTGTGTTGATAACCGACGGCGTGAACGGCTCTATTGCCAGCGACGGCAGGACAATTGTTCGCGCTGGTATGTATGATGATCGGCCGTCAATTGACAGAACTGGCGCTGGCGATGCTTTTGCGTCTGGATTTTTAAGCGCTTGGGCGGAGGATAGTAATTTGAAAAATGCAATTATTTTCGCCAGTGCCAATGCTAGCTCGGTGGTGATGAACATCGGCGCTAAAACTGGAATTTTACAAAAAGGAGTGCCGCTCCACGCTATGCCAATTCATGAAAAGGAGGTTTGAAATGCCGCGAAGTTTAAGCAGGCTTTTAGGCGATGACAGTAAGCAGCGATTAGCATTAAACGAGTTGCAGCGAATGACGCGCGACGATAGCGATGTACGGTTGATCGCAGAGATTTTAGCGCGAGCGCATTCGATTATTCGCTCGCTTGGTCTTGATCCTGGTGATACTACTGCCGAGGAAGTTTACCAGGCGCTGCAAGCAATCGCCCCGCGGGCAGAAAACTGGGCGCCGTTTAAGGCATCCGATTGGGTATTGTTAGATATCGACGGGCAAGTTATTTCGTTTCATCCGGTTGATGTCATTGATAATTATCATTATCAATTACCGCTTGGACAGCACCAAACGTCTCGAGGGAGAAGGGGTTTGGGCTTTGAAATCGCTCGCCGTTATAAAGATCATCCGAAAACTCACAATTCAACTGTTGAACGTGTTGTTTGCGAGGGCGGGATTTGTTATATTGCCTCGGCTGTTGGCGAGCCAGTCAAGTCAGAATCCCCGTTTCAATTACCGGTAGCTAATGCTAAATCAAAAAGCCGCAAGTCGGCTGATATACCTGCAAAATCTAAAAAATCTGGCAGTAAAAATCTAATAAAAAACCTAGTAAAACTTGAAAACCTCTAAGAATTATCTGAAAATCTTGAAAACTCAGAGTAATCGGGCGAATTAATACGAAGTATGGTCAGCAGTACGTCTTATTTGCTTGTACCAGCTCAATGATTTCATCGACGCTGTCGGTGATAGTATAAATATCCAGGTCTTTCTCAACGATAGCTCCTTCGGCCAACATATGGTTGCGGAAAAAGGCGTCCAAATCGCTCCAAAACGCTGTGTCAAACAAAATCACCGGTGCACGGTTGGCTTTTTCAGTCTGGATTAGTGTCAATATCTCCGCCAGCTCATCCAATGTACCGAAGCCGCCTGGGAAATAAATATAGGCATTAGCAAACATGGTCATGACGATTTTTCGCGGCGCAAAGTGTTGAAACTCAAACACCTCGGTGGCGTATTTATTGACTTCCTGTTCGTGTGGCAGGCGAATGTTGAAAGCGATCGACTCGCCGCCGGCAGCCCGCGCACCCTCTTGGACGGCTTTGTTGGCGCCTTCATTAGCAGCGCCCATAATGCCGTGCCCGCCGCCAGAAACGATGGCGTAACCGAGCTTGGCTAGCCGTTCAGCCGTTTCTTTCGCGGCATGGTAATAGGCGCTATTCGGGTCGGTGCGTGCTGAACCAAAGATAGTTACGGTTTTCTGATATTTCCGAAGAATTTCGTAGCCGCTCTGGATTTCATCTTCCATCTTACCGAGGCGGAACATCGCAGCCTGTAACTGTACGTCGCGTGGAACGCAAAAATTTCTAGGGGTCATGATTATCCTTTTGTTTTATGATATAACTCTTTTAATTATAGCATGAGCATTACTATTTTGTCAAATAGCAATTTTATGGGCTGGTTATTTATTTCGAGCTACCTGATAACGCCGGCTACCGCTGGTACAACGCGCTCATCAAATGGCGATGGTATGACCTCATCGGCTATTGGGTGCTCGACGAGTGCCGCTAAGGCTTCGGCTGCCGCTAATTTATGCTCGTCGGTGATTTTCTTAACGCCGTGATCTAATGCGCCGCGGAAAATTCCTGGGAAGGCCAGGGAGTTATTGATCTGATTTGGAAAATCGCTGCGGCCTGTCGCGATAACAGCCACGCCCGCTTCCTTAGCAATGTCTGGCATGATTTCTGGTACTGGATTTGCCAAGGCAAAGACGACAGGATTTTTAGCCATTTTTGCTACCATTTCCGGAGTTAGCAGTCCTGGCTTTGATACGCCGATGAAAATGTCGGCATCGGTAATTGCGTCGTTTAGCGAACCATTGATGTCGGTTTTCAGATACTGTTTTAGAGCGGTTTTTTCGGCATTCAAATCATCGCGCTCATCGGAAATAATGCCGCGGCTATCAACAGCGTAAATATTGTGAACGCCATAAGCGTACAGTAGTTTGGCGATGGCTGTGCCAGCAGCGCCCGCGCCAATCATCACTACTTTACAATCAGCCAGATTTTTACCGACGACTTTCATGGAGTTGATTAGTCCCGCCAATACCACTACCGCCGTAC
>CAUPXR010000054.1:0-4193 GCA_963515225.1 uncultured Candidatus Saccharibacteria bacterium
AAATAATCGCCGGTGCCGACAATTTTAAACTGAATATACATCTTACGGACTGAATCGTTCTCAGGCATCGCGCCTCGGTACATCCGCAACTCAAAAATCTCGCCTGGCTTGAGAAATTTATTCAAATCGCCCCGCTGCCCCAGCAGCTCGTACTTATCTAACTCAATGTCAAAACTAGCGAGGTTGTGGATGTACGCCCATATTTCAAGGGATTTATTATCGCTAGACGGCTGCGCTTTAATCCGCTCGACCTCTATCTCAGGAATTATCTTTTGCCCGCCAGCCAAGTGATACTGATCAGGTTCCTGCTCGCTAGCCGCTGGCGTTTCATCCGGTTTATTTTCAACACTGCCATTACTTTCCTGCGGCAAACCCGCGCGGCTGCCATCGCCAATATTTTTAATACTGCTAATACGCGCCAGATACTCGTCGTCTGGTTCGCCAAAAATTAAGTTACGCAGCCAGCCCATGCAGCCAGTATAACGCATTAGAATAAAACTGCCCATACGCTATATATAGCGCCACCATATATAGCGTAGGCTGGTATGTGGAAAACTCTGGAAAACTTTTTGCCTACACTAGACTACTGTTATTTTGCTTATGTTTGGCACTCTTGACACGCGAGTGCCAACCAATTACAATAAAATACAGAGCAAAAGCTCGCTAAATCATAAACGAAAGGAGTAATACAAATGAGTAAACTCGTTCGATTCGACCCGTTTGCCGAAATGGATGCCCTGCAGCGCCATTTCTTTAATGACGACAACTGGATGCCGCGCCAAGTGCGCTCGGTCGGCTTACCTACCACTGATGTTTACATGAAGGATAACGCACTAGTCGTCGAGGTTCACCTGCCGAAATTCGGTGAAGGCGACGTCAATATTTCTGTCGAAAACGGCAACTTGGTCATCCAAGCCCAACGGCACGAAAAAGAAGAAGACAAAGAAAAGAAGTACGTCGTACGCGAGTCGAGCAGCAGCTTCTACCGCAGCGTCCAGCTGCCAGAGCGCGCTGACGCCGATGCTATCGAAGCACACCTGGACGATGGCGTCCTCAAAGTCACTATACCGGTCACGCCGGCGCCAGAGCCAAAGAAAATCGCCGTCAAATCACGCGGCGGCAAGAAGAAGTAAACCTTTCTAGGCTCTACCCCGTTAAAAACCTCGGATAACCCGAGGTTTTTATTAGAGGCGAGACAGAACTCCAGCGCTCTTTACTGCTCCCTCAACTTTTTCATCAAAATATCATAGCCATCGGTCACCTCATCTTGACGGCTGATACCTAATTCCGCCATAATGCGCCACAAATCATCGGTTATCGCGGCAGGATCGGCATTCTCATCAACTAATCGTTCTAACTCCATGAAGTCGCCCAAACCCTCCACCGAGTCGATGCATACTTCCACATCGTTCAGTTTGCCGGTCTGGCGAGTCTTTGATAAGTCCGAAAATGGCACGAAACCTAGCTCCTTGACAATAGCGATCATAACATCTGGATCTCCAACTTCTGTTTCACGCTCAATACTATCCAGCTGCCCAGTCACCGATCGTTTTAGGGTGAATAACGTCCGCTTGGTTTCATTTTCGCCTTGTCCACGCGTCTCGGTACGCACCCGCAGCCAAGGTACCGTGTTGCCGTCGCCGCCAGATTCTCCCGGCAGACCAAACACTTGATCGCGCTGATGTACCGGCTCGCCGAGAGCAACACCCTTACCCGCCAGCGCAGCCAACAGCTCTTCTTTATCTTGCAGTCTAACTTTTATCTCAATTTCTCTCATATATAAATGATACCACGTTTAGGACACACGCATCTGCGAATGACGCTCCAGCCAATCAGCAATCGCATCAATATCGAGATGATCAGTCGCGACGCGGACGGCGAGATTTTCTAGTTCAACAGCTGCCGCGGTCATTCTCCAGCCATTTCTCGCCAAAAAGATGCCAGCAATCGTCACCGCTGTGCGCTTATTGCCATCGGTAAAGACATGGTCTGCTATACAATTACGCAAATAAACCGCCGCCTTTTCGTGAACTGACACATATTACTCCTCACCAAAAACAACTGTTCGCGGCGCAGCCACTAGCGACTTTAGCCCCAGTTCATCGCGTACGCCATGCGAGCCGCCAAAATCCTCAATTATCCAAAATGCAGCTCTAGAATTTCGTCAATCTCCAGATAGCGAATCATCGGTCTGCCAAGTTTTTCAGCGTTTCGCCGTACTGCTTTTTGAAATCATCGTAATCCTGACGAAGCGACGGCTTATTTGTCTGCTTAATTGGCTTTACCTGCTCAACCGTTAATCGCACCTCATCGCCATCGCGAATCCCCAGCGCCCGCAAATCCCGCGCCGGCAGCGTCACGCCGCGGCTCGAACCAATCTTGATAACTTTTTGAATCGTAGTGATTTTCATGCAAACATTATAACAAAATTATAATTTTATTGCAATATTAGCGAAACCAAACCAATATTTACCGCACGATTTCGCTATGCAACTGCTGCCATTTCATATGCGCGCTATACGCTCGAGCTGGCGCGTCAACCTCGCTCTTCTGAAGCAATAACTCCTCAGGATCAATAAACATTACTTCGTCGCCCTCTTCACCTGGTATAAAATCAAAATTCTCCGGCCAAACACGGCAATAAAAGCAAATCTGATTAGCATCAATCCGCTCAATGTACATCTCATCCGACGCGTCAAAAAGTTGATAACGCAAACCGCCCTTGTAACCAACCTCTTCGTACAACTCGCGTTTCAGCGATGATTCAAAATCCTCATCGTAATCCATGCCTCCGCCCGGCAAATCCCAATAAGTCCGATTAATTTCCTTGACGACCAAAATCTGCCCAGCGTCGTTATAGATGAGAGCTTTGAGCGAAATTCGGTAGAGGTAATCGTGGCGAGTCACTCCGACTGAATCTTGCGTTACGAGATGCCCGTTGGTAAGTTTTGTCATAGGGACAATTATAACACTTTTAGCCTAAACCCAGCGTAAGTACCGTCTTGCTTATATGCTTCCTCACCAAGGAACGCCGGAACGGCCTGCAGCTCATCGTTATAAACAAAGTTTTCAAGACTAGTTATGCTCTTTTCTTCCTCGGGTAAAATCTTCCCCGTCATTTTATAAAAAGTTCGCTCTTGGTCAACAATCTTCCCATCCAGATATCGTTCTATATCGGTGTATATTTGCTCATACAGATCATCGTTCAAATGCGAATTTGGCACTTCGTAAGCCACGAAGTTCGACGCCACTGTAGTGATGTCATTAAGCGGCTCAACCACCAGAACGTCTTTTACAGCGCTAGAATTGATAAACCTCTGCACTACTTCATTGTCTTTATCTGCCGTTATCAAAATATTTGGCTGCTCGGCAGTGGTCGTATGAAAATCCAGCACCAGCTCCGGCTTCAGTAACCGAATCCGCTCCTCAATAATCTTAGCACGCCGACCCTCATAAGTATCCAGGCCAAGTCCGTAGCTCCTATTTAGATCCGATTCAGTATACCGCACATTCTTTGCGTAAGCGCGCGGATTAGCTATGATGAACTCTATATCTTCCAACAGTTTAGACCGTTTGGCGAGCATATACGCCAGCAGATTTGGGCCTAATAATTCATTACCGTGAGTGGAGATTATTGCGAGTATTTTTGTCATATAGCTATTATTCTACGCCGTAAAAACAAACCTGCCAACGATATGCGCGCTATTTATTGCGTATTATTATATATCAAACGCATCAATAATTTCTTGGTTGCGAATTAACCCTCTTCATGCACCTCATTATACCAAAAACCTCGACGGGGACGAACCCAAGTCGAAGTGCTGTATGTATTATATTAGCAGAGATATGCGTATAAATCAATATCTACGACACGTCAAATAGTTGATGGCGCAAATCACCCTTGTAGCCAACTTCTTCAAGCAGCTCGCGCTTCAAAGACAACTCAATCGTCTCGCCAAAATCCATGCCACCGCCCGTCAAATCCCAGTTTGGGAAGGTTTCGCCTGTTCCTTGTTTGAAATGTAGATTTACAGTATATTTTGTCTTTCCAATATCCATTATTAACTGTTTATTGGGTGGTGCTTGTATTTCTCTTTTTTCTTCTTTCATAAGTCCTCCTTTCCGATTTTAGACAAAGAAAAAACAGTAAACCAATTTGATTTACTGTTTTCAAAATAATATTCTATTGTATT
>CAUPXR010000055.1:0-4039 GCA_963515225.1 uncultured Candidatus Saccharibacteria bacterium
CCGGCAAATCAACCTTGTTCAGTACCGGGATAATCGTGAGGTCTTGCTCCATCGCCAAGTACACATTCGCCAGCGTCTGCGCCTGAATACCCTGGCTGGCGTCAACCACCAACACCGCACCCTCGCACGCCTGCAACGAGCGGCTAACTTCGTAACTAAAATCGACATGGCCAGGTGTGTCGATGAGATTGAGATCGTAAGGTCCAGCCAGCAGCAATCCTTCCGATGAATCGATAGCCCTGTCGCTGGCGTTGCCTGCGACATTCGATTGAGAGGAAGCGGTTGCCGCTGGCTGGCGGTAGTGGTACTTCATCCGCACCGGCGCCAACTTAATAGTGATCCCTTTCTCGCGCTCCAAATCCATCGAATCCAGTAACTGCGACTTCATCTCGCGCTTCTCCACCGTCCCCGTCATCTCCATCATCCGGTCAGCCAGCGTCGATTTGCCGTGGTCGATGTGAGCGATGATGCAAAAATTGCGGATATTATTCATCGCCACACGCCATCCAGCCGCCCAAACAGCAGCTTCTTGCCCTTCTTTAAGATCGGATCAACTTCCGGCAGACGCAACAACTTAGACATCAGCAAATAAACGCCGAAGCTAACAATTGAAATAATCGTAAATTTTGGAAAAGCGCTGAAAAAGCTGCTGTCAGTATCGCGGAACGGCATCACGGAAACGCCGATATAGCATACTACTCCAGCTACCACACTGGCGGCAATCATCTTGCCGATAGCCGTGACAAACGCCCGATTAAACATCCTCGGCATTTGCTTGCTCATCACCAATAAAAGTATTACCACTTCAAACACCGCTACTGTCGACTGCGCCCATGCCAAACCGTATGCGCCCATATTCAGGTTCATCGTTAAAATAATTGCCAAAGCAATATTCAAAGAAATAGAGAATACAGAAATATACAACGGCGTTTTAGTATCCTGCCGCGCATAAAATGCCCGCGCCGCCATGTGATAAATCGTCCGAAACAGAATCGCCACCACCAAGCAGCCTAATATCCCCGCCATCAGCTGATCGCCAGTATTTCGGATAAAATGGACAATGTAGCCGCGGGTGAAAAATATCACAACCGATGTCGGCAGCGCCATCCAAAAGATAATCCTCAGTAGCGACCGCAGATCCTTCTGAAACAGATCAAGTCTTCCTTCGCCTAGCCGCTCGGTTAGCTGCGGAAAAGCGGCATTAGAAATAGCCACGCCGATAAGATTAATCGGCATTAAATGCAATGTCAGTGCCTGCTGATAAGCGCGAATTGTACCGTCCGCCAACCGCGACGCCAAGTTAACCTCCACCAGGCTTACTACATAATCCATTCCCTGATCAACCGACCGTGCTGGCAATAGCGACAACACTTTCCGAAAACCTCTGTTCCGACAATATAACTTAAAATTATAATCAAAGCCCAAACCAACCAAACCAACAGCACTCACGATCAACTGCAGAAACGATCCCAGAACTACGCCCAGTGCCACACCCATAATACCGCCGTCAAAGATCTGCCAGCCGAATAAATTGATACCATTAGTAAACCACACCGTACCAATGATAATGCCAATATTGTAAATCATTGGCGCCAGGGCACAGAACATGAACCGCCCGACCGCCTGCTGGATACTGGCAATTACCGAAGCAATGGCGAAAATAAACGGATTAACAGCAATTACCCGCATCATACTGACCGCCAATGCGTGGCCTGATTCGCTCAGACCCGGCGCAATTAGGTATTTCATCAGCGGATCAGCAAAAATGATAATCAATATGCTCGCCGCCAGCGTCACCAGCGCCATAAAATTAATCATACTGGAGCTAATTTGCCACGCTGATTGTTTATTACCCTTCATCCAGCGCTCATTAAAGACTGGAATAAACGTCACGCTTAACGCGCCGGACACCAGCACGGCAAACATAAAATCCGGCACCATAAACGCCGCCGTGTAGGCATCCAAGCCGACTGGATACCCCGCCAATCCCGCCTCAGGACTCGGCATATACGCCGCATTCAACAACCGGTCGCGGAAAAATCCCAGCAAGCTTGACAGTAGCGTTGAGCCAGCCAGAATGGTTGCAGCCAACTTGACTGTCAGCCGCTGATTGATCTTATCGACAGTTCTCCGGACGCGTCCCATAACAATTTACGCGTGTAATTTTGCTTCCTTTGGCAGTTTCGTTCCTTTAAGAATCTCATCCACCGCTGTTTCTTCTAATGTCTCGTCTTTTAGCAGCGCCTTAGCCAATTTGTCAAGGAACGGACGGTTGGCTTCGAGCACCAGCATTGCCCGTTGTTTGGCCTCGGTGATCAGCTGCGACACTTCCTGATCGATCAATTTAGCAGTCTCATCCGAGTACGGCCGCTCGCGGGTCATCTTATCAAACATCAGCCCGCCATTATCTTCGTGGAACACTTGGTCGCGCAAGCTCTTGCCCATACCCTGCTCAATCACCATTTCCCGGGCAATCTCAGTGGCTTTACGTAAGTCTGAGCCAGCGCCAGTCGTAATGCCGTCATCGCCGTAAATAATCTGCTCAGCGATCCGGCCGCCCATCGCCCGCGCCAAAATATCCTTGAATTCATAGACGTTGGTATAGCTCTTATCCTCTGGCGGCAAGAACCAGGTTACGCCGCCGGTACCGCCGCGCGGAATGATCGTCACCTTGTGAACTGGATCAGAATCCGGCAAGACGTGGCCGACGATAGCATGGCCCGCCTCGTGATAGGCCGTCAATTCCTTCTCGTGGTCGTTCATCACCTTGGCCTTGCGCTCTGGGCCAATTGCCACTCGCTCAAATGCCTCGGTTAGTTCTTCGTTGGTAATCTTCTTCTTGTTGCGACGCGCGGCGATAATTGCTGCTTCGTTAGCGATATTGGCGAGATCCGCCCCCGAGGAGCCAGCTGTCTTGGCGGCTAATTTATCCAGATCAACCGTGTCGTCGGTCGGCTTTTTCTTAAAGTGAACTTTAAGGATTGCCTCGCGGTCTTTGCGCTCCGGCAAGGTAATTGTCACTCGCCGGTCGAACCGCCCCGGTCGCAGCAAGGCTGGGTCCAGCACATCCGCCCGGTTCGTTGCCGCCAAGACAATCACATTAGTGTCGCCATCAAAGCCGTCCATCTCCACCAAAATCTGGTTCAAGGTCTGCTCGCGCTCATCGTGACCGCCGCCCATACCCGAGCCGCGCTTGCGGCCTACCGCGTCAATCTCATCAATAAAGACGATACACGGCGCATTTTTCTTGGCCTTTGAGAAAAGGTCGCGCACCCGGCTAGCACCAACACCGACGAACATCTCCACAAACTCTGATCCAGAGATCGAGAAGAATGGCACGCCCGCCTCGCCAGCTACCGCCCGCGCCAGCATGGTTTTACCAGTACCCGGATTACCGACCAGCAAGACACCTTTCGGAATCTTAGCGCCTAGTTCCTTGTACTTCTTTGGATGCTTTAAGAAATCGACAACTTCCTGCAAGTCCTGCTTGGCATTGTCATTACCGGCAATGTCCTCAAACACAATTTTCTCTTTATCCTCGCCGTACAGCCGCGCCTTTGATTTGCCGAAGCCCATCGCTTGATTATTCTGCCCCTGCGCCTGGCGCATCATGAACATGAAAAACACCACAATAATCAGCACCGGCAAAATCAGTACTGCCAAATTCCACACCGTTTCGCCAGTAGTTGACGGCGGAATTACCTTCACTTCAACCTTCGCGTCTTTATTCAAACCCTGCTCGTAAATACTACCCGACTCCTTAACTGAACGCTCAGTCGGTTTGTTTTGATCTTTGCCGGTTACTTTTATGTCATTGCCCTGAATTTCCAGCTTAGCAATTTTACCCTCGTTTGCCCGCCGCACTACGTCAGACAGCGCCGCCTCTTTTAAGTTAGCAGCGGGGAATAAAACTGCATAAAAAATCAGCGCCACGAAAATTATAATCGCCCAAAACAACCCAAATCGCGCAACCTGCTTTATTCCGTTCTTACCATTTTTTTTACGCCAGCTAACCAGCCATACTCGCAAAAGCCTTTCG
>CAUPXR010000056.1:0-3993 GCA_963515225.1 uncultured Candidatus Saccharibacteria bacterium
ACCAATCAAGATCTCATCTCGTGCTTACATCTGCTTGTCAATGATACACTTTCGGACAAGGAGTTTTTCACTCAACTCGTCAACAAAAGCTGATATATATATCATATCTGAATGTTAAAGTCAATGGATTTCAGATAAAAATGTGGTGTAATATTTCTCTCACCCCTGTTATAATCACAAAATATTTTTCTGCCGTTTGTCAGATTCGCCGTCAAGGAGTGGAAACGTTTTATTGACTATTTTAGGAAATGTTATATTGTAGCAGCTGTTTATAGTGTTATTGTACTATTTTTATAGCGGAAAGTGATGTGCGTTGCACTCAAGGTTTTTGCTATATTTTCTGTGGTAGCAAGTTTTTTCCAGCCTGCCGCGCCGATGATTATTCCGAATTCTCGTGCAATCTGGCAACTGTCTGGTGTTATGTATGGGTTTTCTGTGTAGGATAACGACGTGAGATAATCAGAGAAACGGTTTAGGACGTTTGATGAGGTAACTTTAGCGAGGGTTTGCTTGGCGATGGCGGCGACCTCTTTCAGGTTAACTTTTTGAGCATGCGGACTGACAGAGAAAATACTAGTGGATATTACGGATGTATCATTATTTTTCACAGATTCTTTGCTATAATAGACGCCGAAATCGCGGCACATTTTTTGCCCGATTGATAAGCTGATAAATCTAGCTAGTTCGCGCCACAATACGCGCAACTCTACTGGCTGATTGTCAATTTGCAGCTGAAGTTTTAGTATGGGTTTTTTATCGGCTGGCTGATCGGTTTCGTATATCAAATCAGTAAGATCTTTATCATTAGTCGTGTTCTTGGGCAATATACCGACTGAATCTAAATTTTGCCAAGGTTTGTTATCTAGTAATCCTAGCTCTCTGATTATCATATCAGGATCACTGATGAATAGCTTTTGCGACTCCTCGGCACATATTTGCGACATCGCTCGCGCGACTGGTATGTAGCTAGGTTTTTCGTTACTCAAGTTAATTTTCATGCTTATTATATTTTCTAGTAAGCGTTCTGCCTTAGGGCTGTAACATGCACCGTAAATCATCACAATGCCTGACTCGTACGTCTCGCCATTGAGCGAATAGTCTAATAATTTATACTGGCTGTGACTATAAAGATATTCCGTAATTGTAGATACAAATAGATGCTCGTAAAGATGAGCGAGTTGTTCGCATGGGTGATATTTGACGAGGGTGAAGCATTTCATAGGGTGATTTTAGCAGGAAAATGAGCTAGTTTATAGACATAGCTCAGGTCTTGACGGGTCAGCGGCGGAAACGCTTGGGGTTTCGGTTACTCTTGACCCCGTCACATTTATTGCAACAATGTTGCAATAAATTTTATCTCTGTTCTGTCTCTCGCAAGGCTTTATTCACCGCCGCCACCAATTCCCGCACGACTTCGTCATAATCCTCGTACACGCGGAAGCCGGCCGCGTACGGATGGCCGCCGCCGCCGAAGTAGCCAGCCACGGTGTCGGCGATTGGTAGGTTGCCGCGCAGGCGGGCGGTTAGTTTGCCGTCAGGGTAGGTTTTAATGACGCATGAAAGCGCCACGCCCTCGACCAGCCGCAGTTCGTCGCCGATCAGTGCGCCGGGGTTGTAGGCGTCGCTGTAGGCTTGAATTTCCTCAAATGGCACGTGCACCAGCGCCAATTGCCCGTCTAGTAAATATTCGATTCGCTCAATTAGCTTGCCTTTGTACGCCAAAATCTCTGGCGATTTCTTCATAAATTCGCGCCGCTGCTCTTCAATTTCGGCATTGGAAGCGCCCAGCTCGGTCAATTCACCAGCGACGTGAAAGGTCGACGCGGTGGTGTTTGGCGTGGTGAGACCCAGGCTGTCAGACATGATGGCGATAAGGAGGTTTTCGGCGGCTTGCTGGTTGATAGTCCAGCCAGCGTGGGTGAACAATTGGTAGAGCAATTCCCCGGTTGCCACCACGGTGTCAGAGAGCATGGTGTGCTCAAAGCTCAGGGTTGACTCGGCGGTGTGGTGATCGACGACCAAGACTGGGTGTGTTTCCAAAAAGTGCCGCACGCCCGGCGTTTCTAAGACTTTGCTGAGCAAAATATCAGCGCTGGTATCCACGATGATAGCCAGGTCGGCACGGGTCGGAAAATCGCCAACTACCCGATCCCAGCCGCGGATGTACCGCAGGTATTTGGGGATGTCGACCGGACAATACAACGTCACGGTTTTATACAAATCACTGAGCACTTCCTCCAGCGCCAAACTAGAACCCAGGCTGTCGCCATCAGGGTTTTCGGCTTGGATGATGACGATGTTATTGGCGGATTGGATGAGTTGCTCGGCGGTATCAAACATAGTTTCATTATAGCAGAGGCGAAAATTGATTGATATAGAGGTTAACTTGTACTTGTTTGTAGATGATTAAATTGGTAGTATACTAAGTATTATGATTACTCTTGAAGCTAAATGCGGGGATGGGTCTCTGTACGACATAGATGTCTGTCCAATTGTAAATATCAGAGATCCGGAAAAACATTGGCTTACTCGACGTCATCGGGTTTTGGCACGAGTGGCGTTATTACCAGAAGTGAACCCCTGGATACTTGGACCGATGGTAAGTGTGCATCGTTGTTATACTTTGGCGGGTGAAGATGCGCCGGGTCTAGCTGTTCAGACATCCGAGGAGGGTGATCGTCTTTTAGACATGTCAAGCTTAAGAGAAGATGAAAAGTATAGACGTAGAGAAGCTAGAGTACGTGAGTGGTTGTCGAGGAAACGGATTGAGTCGCGAAAGCAAGCTGATGCTTGCGAGCGAATTGCAACAAGAAAACTGGGGCCGTATGTAGTAAGATATTTGGCAGAAAATTATCCTGAGATGTCTGATTTTATTCTTGGGTTGTCAATTAGCGAAGCTTTAAGGGCAACAGAACATTATATTGCTGCGGCGGCCAAGGCGAGAAAGGTTTACGGATTACCAAGCGATAGCGACCCTATTCAGGGGATTAAGTCGATTGTTAGAGAGGAGACTGAAGCAGTAGAGGGGGCTATGGCTAACACGATAATAGAGATGAAATATTCAGACAAACAACTCCGATCCGACGAGAATGAATGGTATAAGATGTGGCGCACTAAACTAGAGTCAAATAGATCGTCCTTAGACTTGTCTCAGACTGCGTACCCTGAGCTACCAGAGTTATAGCTTCTAAAATTTATTTGTTTTAGGTCGCCCGGCAAGAGAGTGGCGGTCATTCGTCACGCATGTCCTTAATTGGGTTGCGGCGGGTGTTGCGGATGAGCGGTATCAGGCATGCTAGTACAGCAGCAGCGATGATACTAAGTGCGACCGCGCCGATGACCATCCAGTCAATCGTCCAGAAATGGAAAGTTGTCGCCAAATCTTTCGGCGTCATGGCGATGCGCAGCGTCGCGGTGATTTGACTAGCCAGCAAATTGTCGGCGATATATACGACGATTAGCCCGGCGGCGATACTAAACAGCGCGGTAAGCAGTGCCACGATCATGGTGTAAACGAAATAAATTTGGCTAATATCAAGCCGCGTTGCTCCGAGCGCTCGAAAAACTGCGGATTCTTTGCGGCTGTCGGCGATGGTGCGGGAGATGATAATCAGCAAGATAAAGGCGGCGATGATCGTCACGCCGATGAACGTCCACATGATGATTGGCTTGAGGCGTTCCATGGCGTCGTAATTGACGAGCGAGTTGCTGCCGGTGGGCGACGCGAATACTACGTAGTGCGGCAGGCAGATTGACTTGTTAGATTTTTGGGTTTTGGAAGCTTCAGCGGCGGGTTCGGGCTGGGCGAATAAATCGGTGTCTCCCGTACCGCCAGAAGCTCCTTCGCCGCAAGAGGCGGCTGCCAGGTAGCTGCGAGCTTTATTGGGGTCGCTGAATTCGTAGATAGCTAGCGTCTCTTCCCTGTTGGCGCCGCCTTGATCATTGTTGGCGGTTTGAATAGTTGATTCAAGTGCCGTTTGCGCCGCGGTGGTC
>CAUPXR010000057.1:0-3958 GCA_963515225.1 uncultured Candidatus Saccharibacteria bacterium
ATATCCTTTTATCGTAGATTCGCTGAGGCGCCAGATTGATTTTAATATTGATACATCCGTTTGCTTTTGCATCGGCAGCGGTGATAATTTTAAGTTTTTGACCAATATAAATAATGAGCATCATTTCTTTGATACTATCGTGCCGTTGGAGCATCCGCGGTTTATCATGCAGTATAATGCGGATCGCAAAGAAGAGTTTATTCAAAAGTACGTAAATATTTTCAGACAATACGGCGCGAGGAAATAATACCGACCGACATCAAGTTAATGTATTGCGATATAATATACCAATGATCACCGACCACTTCCTCGCCAAATATCCCATCATTTCTGACCAAGTTGACGCCAAAGAACTCGGCGTCTTGTTGCGGGAACTAGAAAAGGTGCTGCAAAGCGGCGTGACTGGCAACATCGTCGAGTTTGGCTGTTACGTTGGCACGACTAGTTTGTTCATTCGGCGGCTATTGGACGCATATGATTTTACGGGCGAGTTTCATGTTTACGATTCGTTTATGGGCTTGCCAGAAAAAACCCAAGCCGACAACAGCGCTGCCGGCGAGCAGTTCAAAGCCGGCGAGCTGCTCGCGCCACGCAAAACCTTCATTCAGAATTTCAGAAAGGCTGGCTTGAAACTGCCGATTATTCACAAAGGCTGGTTTGCTGATTTCACCCCTGACGACGTACCGGAAAGTATCATCTTTGCGTTTTTTGACGGTGATTTTTATGAGTCAATTGCCGATTCATTTCGTGTGTGCGGCGGCAAGTTTCATAGAAAGGCGGCCATCATCGTCGATGACTATGCCAACGAAGCCTTGCCAGGCGCCGCGCGAGCGGTTGATAAGTGGCTGGCTAATAATCGGCAATATACGTCGAGAACCGAGTCTAGTCTGGCCATCATTTCCTCTTGTCCAAAAACATAAACGTGTTACAATAGAAGCATTAACAATATAAACAGGGGGGTCTGTGATGGATGAGCCAATTCACATCACGTCTGAAATAGGAAAACTTAAAACCGTTTTATTGCATCGGCCGGGTAAGGAGCTAGAAAATTTAACTCCAGATTATCTGACCGATCTTTTATTTGACGATATTCCGTATTTGGAAGTTGCGCAGAAGGAACACGACGCGTTTGCTCAAACGCTGCGCGATCATGGCGTCGAAGTTCTATATCTGGACGAGCTGGTTGCCGAAGCTTTGAGCTCCGACCAGCTTCGCGAGCAATTTGTCGACGAAATGCTGGCGGCTTCCAAGCAGGGTTCGCGCCGAATCACGCAGGTTCTGCGCCAATTCTTATTGGATTTGCCGACTCACGCTATGGTTCGTAAGATTATGGCCGGCGTGCGCAAGGATGAAATTACGCTGCCGCCGGAACATCATCGGCAGCTGCATAATATGATTGAGAAAAATCATTATCCGTTCTATCTCGACCCGATGCCAAATTTGTACTTTACGCGCGACCCGGCTGCAGCCATTGGTGACGGCCTGACGATTAATAAGATGCATTGGCCAGCGCGCCGCCGCGAATCGCTGTTTATGCGCTATATTATTGATCATCATCCGCGGTTTGCCGGTAAGAATATACCAGTGTGGTACGACCGCCACGAAAAGTTCTCAATGGAGGGCGGCGATGAACTAGTATTAAACGGCAAAGTAATGGCGATTGGCATATCAGAGCGTACCACGGCTGAGGCGATTGAAAAGATGGCAACCAAGCTGTTTGCTGGTTCCAACTTTAAGAAAGTCGTTGCTATGGAGATTCCGAAGTCGCACGCTTTCATGCACCTGGACACGGTGTTTACCATGATTGATCGGAACAAGTTTACTATTCATCCGGAAATTCGCGATCGCGGCGGTAAGATGAACTGCTTCGTGCTGGACAAAGTTGAGGGCCAGCCGTTCCCGCGCATTACACATGAGACGGATCTTGAACACGTCTTGCGGGTAGCACTGGAGGTGCCAAATGTCACGCTAATTGAGTGCGGCGGCGGCGATCCGATTGCAGCAGCCCGCGAGCAGTGGAATGACGGCTCCAATACCTTGGCGATTGCGCCGGGCGTGGTGGTAACGTATGACCGCAACTACGTCACCAACCAAAAACTGCGCGAGCATGGCGTTGAAGTTATTGAAGTCAGCGGTGCTGAGCTTGGTCGCGGCCGCGGCGGTCCGCGCTGTATGAGTATGCCGCTAGTACGGGAGGATGTGTTTTAATGGCGCAAAGTTTGAAAGGCCGGTCGCTACTAACCTTAAGCGACTACACGGCGGAAGAAATTCGTTTACTGCTGGATACGGCGCGTGAATATAAGCGGCTGAAATATGCCGGTGTGCCGCACCGGATTCATGAAGGTAAAAATGTGGCGTTGCTATTTGAAAAAACCTCGACCCGGACGCGCTGCGCCTTTACGGTGGCGGCTAACGACCTCGGTGTTGCGCCGGAATACCTCGGTAAAGACGACATCCAGCTTGGTAAGAAAGAGACAGTTGAAGATACCGCCAAGGTGCTCGGCCGAATGTTTGACGGTATTGAGTTTCGCGGCTTTGCGCACAAGACTGTGGAAGATTTGGCGAAGCATGCCGGCGTGCCGGTGTGGAACGGATTGACTGATCAATTCCATCCAACGCAGATTTTGGCTGACTTCATGACTATTGAGGAACATGTTGGCAGGCTGAAAGATACGAAACTAGTGTTCGTTGGCGACGGTCGTAATAACATGGCTAATAGTTTATTGATTGGTTCGGCAAAAATGGGCGTTGATTTTCGGATTTTAGCGCCGCGCGAACTTTTCCCGGACGACAGTTTGGTACATAAGGCTAATAATTTTGCCCGGCAAAGCCATGGTAAAGTCACGATCACTGACAATTTCGAAGAAGCTCTGCACGGCGCCGACGTGATTTACACTGACGTTTGGGTGTCGATGGGCGAGGAAGATAAGTTTGCTGAGCGCATCAATTTACTGCGCTATTTCCAGGTAAACCGCGACATGCTGAATCTGACAGGTAATCCGGAAGTTAAGTTTATGCACTGCCTGCCAGCCTTTCATGATGCCTTAACTTCTACTGGCAAGAGTGTTCAGGAAGAGTTTGGCTTGGACGCAATGGAGGTTTCGGACGAAGTATTCCGTTCGCCAAATTCAGTGGTATTTGATCAAGCGGAAAATAGGATGCATACAATCAAAGCTGTTATGGCTTTGACACTGTAGTTGTCGTAATAAGGGAGTTAAGGAGGCTCCGGGACAATGGTAGAAAAAATTAAAAAAACAAAGCAGAAGCTCCGGTCGCCATCGGCGTTTACGATTTTGTTTGTCGTGATTGCTGTCATGGCAGCGCTCACATGGGTTATTCCATCGGGATTATATAAGACAGATAAAGAGGGTAATCGCATCGCGGGGTCGTATCATGTGGTCAATAAAGACCGTACTGTCAAGGAAAAGAAGGATGGTAAAGAGACTGAAGTTGATAAGCATGATCGACAAGGTCTGTGGGATATCTTCACTGCGCCGACTAAAGGGATGTCCGGCAAGCTTGATGTGATTGTTTTCGTCATGGTGCTTGGTGGATTCTTGGGTGTTACTATGAAGACCGGTGCTCTTGATGCTTCTCTTGGTGAGCTACTTCGCAAGCTTAAGGGTAAAGAAAAATGGCTCATTCCAATTTTGATGACGCTGTTTGCTATCGGTGGTACAACTTACGGCATGCAGGAAGAAACTGTGGCGTTTTACGCACTAGTCATACCGATGATGATTGCTGCTGGCTACAATGCAATGACTGGCGTGATGGTAATCGTGCTCGGTGCTGGTACGGGCGTGCTTGGCTCGACAATTAATCCATTCTCCACTGGTACTGCTGCTGCGACAGCAGATGTAAAGCTGGGTAGTGTAATTCCAATTATGTCTATCATCTTGGTACTGTGTCTGATCGCGGCGATCATCTTTACTATGCGTTACGCTGCAAAAGTAATAGC
>CAUPXR010000058.1:0-3838 GCA_963515225.1 uncultured Candidatus Saccharibacteria bacterium
TCCAGCAGCATGAGTACGTGTCGATGGCGTACATCGTGATCGTGGTGGATGAAATGGCGGATTTGATGATGATCGCCAAGCGTGATGTTGAAGCGCTGATCGTGCGGTTGGCGCAGAAGGCCCGTGCGGTTGGTATTCATCTGGTGCTGGCGACACAGCGGCCGAGCGTTGATGTGATCACTGGTTTGATTAAAGCGAATGTGCCAGCGCGTATTTCGTTTACGGTCGCTAGCCAGGTGGACAGTATGACGATTTTAGACCAAGCGGGCGCCGAAAAGCTGCTGGGCCAGGGCGATATGCTATTCTATACGCCAAGCATGAGTAAGCCGAAGCGTATCCAGGGCGCGTGGGTAACCGACGATGAAGTGAATAAAATAACTGATCATTTGCGAATGCAGATGGCGCCGCAATATAACGATGAGGTGGTGGCGCAGCCGGTACAGTTGAACGGCAAGGGCGGCGTGATAATGGATTTCTCTGAGGGCGGCGATGATAAATTTAAGGATGCGGTACGCGTGGTGGTTGAGCGGCGTAAGGCTTCGACAAGTATGCTGCAGACTCGGCTAGGTATTGGCTACCAGCGGGCGGCGCGGATTATTGAAGAGATGGAGGAGCGGGGTATTATTGGTGCAGCGAACGGTTCAAAGCCGCGCGATGTCCTGATATCTAGCGTTGATGAGTTAGATATATAAAGTGTCTGCTTAATGCTGGTGTTTTCTTTGGCGGTAGGCGTTTGACTAATAATTATTAACAACTGGATTCATACTCGCCGAGTATTGTTACATTGTGTTCGGCGCTTCTGATTTCGTCAACAGCCTGATGAAGTCGGTTTCCTGCCGTGTCAACTGTTAGAAAAAACTTATATTTCCAAGGTTGTCCAGCGATAGGCTGAGAATGAAGGCTGGCTAGATTTATATTCTGGCGGGCAAAAATTTGGAGAACCTCGGCCAAACTGCCAGCATGATGGGCGGTAGTTACGACCAGGCTGGCGCGGTTAGGGTTTTTCGGTGACATGTTCGGATCAAGGACAAGGAAACGGGTTAGGTTATCGTCGGAATCCTGGATATTCGTTCGGAGAATTGGCAAGTTATATAAGTCCGCCGCCGCCGCGCTGGCAATTGCCGCAATCTGCGGATTTTGCTGCTGTTTGACAAATTCGACAGCGCCAGCAGTGTCAAAGAATTCAATCTGAGAAGCGTGCGGTAGAAAATCTTGCAGGAATTTTTGGCATTGGGATAAAGCGACCGGATGCGAATATACTTTTGTAATGCCAGGTAGCGTCGCGCCTGGCAAAGTGATCAAATTTTGGCTAATGCGTAGCGTGACTTCACTGGTAATAGGGGCTGTACAGCCTTCAATTTGCCGGTATGATTCGTTGATGGTGCCGTGGATGGTATTTTCGACGGCTACAATGATGGCGTCGGCCTTGCCTTCGCGATAAGTTCTAAAGACATCGCCGAAGGTATCGCAAGGTATAATTTCAATATCTGAGCCGTATTGTTTATGGGCGGCCTGTTCATGAAATGAGCCAGCTTGTCCTTGGATGGCGATACGCATGCTAGTATCATAGTATACTCTTTGGCTGGCGGCAATGGCTACATTAAGGTTCGGTATTGCAAAAGCGGAATATTATAGTCTTACTATTGACAATTATAATAAAGTATGCTATTATTGACAGGACAAAATTAGAGTAATAAGAGTTAAAAGAGGAATTTACGTGCCGCGACCAAAGCAAAAATCACCAGAGCAATTTATCGCTTCATCGCCAATTGGCGAAAAGTTAGTGGGGAAGGTATTTGAAAGAAACCTCGCCTCTGGCGCGCTACGTCTTATTGAAATAAACGGCGAACCGCAGGAGCTTAGCAAATTAAGCAACAAAGAGTTAAAAATTAAAGAAACGCTAGAAAGCGGCTATTTCGGTATTATAAAACCTGATTTCATAAACCCTAAATCAAAAGAACCTAAATCAAACCAATTATATATTAATGCAGAAATTGAGGGTCTGCTGATTCGCCGAGATAAAGTGCCGGAGTCGTATTTTGAATTGCAAAGACGGATTGCGCGTGAACGCGGTTATGGCGACTTCGAACTTACCGACAGGCAAAAAGAAGAAGATGTTAAAAGGCTGCGAGCAGATCAGAAGGAAAGTTTAATGAGGTGGTCTGGCTATTTGCGCAGCGAAGAAAACGGACACTCCTATCCTGATTGGTTTAAGGTGTATGTCTGGGAATCGCTCAAAAAGATGGGTGAATTTGACGAAGAAGGCGGCAAATTTAAAAAGCGTACTAAATCTACCGTGGCGCCGTGGCCAGAACTGAACGCTGAGGCATTATCATATGTATATGACAATGTAAGCAAAGGCGTTATTCAAGGTGAAGACATTGAAGATAAGCAAATGGCGGAGCTGCTAAACAGAGGAAACTTCGCAGCTATGTACGCATATGCTATATATAGCACCGAAGTCGGCGGTTTAACGCCGGAACTGCGTGAGATTACTGATGGCTCCTGGGTAAAATATGACCGGATTGGAGGAGAGTATCGTCCAAATTATAGCCACCGCCGTACTAGGCGAGGGTGTGAGGCTACGGACGAAAGCCCTGTAGATAATAGCACTGCTATGCGGCTTGCTGGATCTCTACAGGGAAAAGGTGCAGGGTGGTGCACGGCTGGCACACACACTGCGGCGCATCAGTTGTCAAAAGGGGACTTTTACGTCTATTACACGCCGGATAATGACGGTAACGATACGATGCCGCGCGTCGCAATTCGTATGGAAGGCAATCAGGTTGCCGAAGTTCGTGGTATTGCACCCAGGCAAAATGTAGAAGATACATTATTGGATGTTGTCGCAGAAAAGCTTAACACGCTGCCGGGCGGTGGCGAATATTATAAGAAAGTTGAGCAAATGCGACGACTAACAGAAATTGATAATCGTGTTAAAGCTGGCGGCGAGTTAACAGCGGAAGATCTTGAATTTTTATGGTTCGGCGAGAAGATTAAAGGGTTTGGTTTATATGAAGACAGTCGCGTTGACAAGCTTTTAGAGAATAGATGCCGTGAAGATGACTTTGATTCTGTGCTTAGGTCTGCTGGCGATGTTAAAGAATTAGCTGGCAGGATGAATATTGAAAAACTTTTCCCAGAGGAAATTAGTAAGCTTCTTAAACTTGAAGCGAATGCGGACGATATTGCATCTCGTATGGACCATCGTGAAATTAGCTATCTTTTTTTAGATCTTGCTTCGGCTGGGGCTGACATGGAGGCGATCGCTCATCGTCTTTTTATTGAGTGTCCAGAGTTTTTCATAGCACATCTTAACAGCTTTATTGAGGTAGGAGTTAAGGAGGTTGACAACGATGATGCAATAGCTGGACTTCTTCCGCGGTTTAGTCCTGTGTCGTTAAGACAATATGTTTATAACGCAGGAAATTTTGGACATCAACCGCACCCGATGGTCGAAAGATATGCTTACGGGTAGTAGCTATGCCCTGATTCGATTCTTTCTGGATTGGCGGACTTCCTCTGGTAAACAGCACTATTTTAGTGTATAATTACTCTTGTATATTAACCTAAGGTTGCGTGAGACAACGTAACCATCCGTACGGATTCCAAAGGAGGAAATATGAACGAGTACGAGCTGACTGTTCTTATTCATCCGGATTTAGAGTCTACTTTAGATTCGGCGCTGGATAAGGTTCGCGGCTTAATCACCAGTAATGGCGGTGAAATTGTCAAAGAAGATAACTGGGGTAAGAAAAAGCTGGCTTACCAGATAAAGCGGGAAGATTTTGCAATCTATGTTTGCTTTGATGTTAAGCTGCCAAGCGATGCGCCGCTT
>CAUPXR010000059.1:0-3733 GCA_963515225.1 uncultured Candidatus Saccharibacteria bacterium
GACTTGGTCATATGTAATATCACAACCCCTTATTAAGTATTCGTCTATCAACTTATTTAAATATGAGACAAAACCTACGGTTTTTTCTCATCGCGCGGTGCGCCGGAATAAATCCGCCGGGACCGGCTGCTCTTTTTCCCTAAGTTCAGTCTCATATTTAAAAACTTAAAAGGTTTGGGCTGTTGCGATTTCGCTCGCCACTACTTTCGCAATCGTTATTTACTTTCTCTTCCTCATCCTACTAAGATGTTTCAGTTCAGATGGTTCCCGCTCGCTTGCCTATGTGTTCAGCAAGTGGCAACATGACATGACTCATGCTGGGTTTCCCCATTCGGAAATCCCCGGATCAAAGCTTGTTGACAGCTTCCCGAGGCTTATCGCAGTCTTCCACGTCCTTCATCGGTAATATACGTCCAGGCATCCATTTAGCGCCCTTGAGTACCTTTTTATGCATTGACTTAACTAGTAGTCGCTACTTTGCAATTACTGTTACCGTCAATTAAAAACTCAATTTCTTTTACTCTCAAATTGTTAATGATCATGCCTCGCATTTTGAGTGCACATCTCGACCCGTCAAAAATCACGTCATCTAATCTACACTCAATGATGTTATTTCACTGCCCTCGCACTTTTCGCAGTGTATTGCCAGAGGTTCTCCTGAACATTCGCGTAACTAGTAATTAACTATACAGTAGCTGAAGTTGTTTTGCAAGAGTTTTTTCAAAGTTTTTTCGCCTTTTTTGGCTCGCTGCGAAAATCCGCGCCAACTGCCTCGGAAATATGAGAAAAACCGTCCTTTTTCAATAGCTCCACTAACCCGCGGTTGATTTGCCCAATTAGCTGCGGTCCTTCAAAAAACAGCCCGGTAATCAAACCGACCAGACTAGCGCCAGCCTTAATCTTGGCATACGCATCCTCAGCCGAAAACACTCCGCCTACGCCAATAATCGTCAATCTGTCGCCGTATTTCTTATATGCATGGCGAATCAGCTCCAAACTATGCTCGCGCGTCGGCTCGCCACTCAATCCGCCGCGGATTTCATCAGTCAGCGGATCTTTGATGTCAATTTTACTACGGTCTTTCACCAGATTAGCCACCGTCACGCCCTGAATATTATGCCGAACAATAACTTTCAGCAGCGAATCGAATCGTTCTATATCGTACAAATGCGGCATTTTCACCCAAAACGGCACATCGCGCGGCACGCTGTCAAGCGCTGTTAATAATGCATCAAGCGGCTCTGCCTCAATAAACGGCTCTTTGCCAGCATTAGGACAGGAGATATTAATTTCTACAACACTCGCCAATTTGTTATCATTAATATATTCTGTTGCTTTTTTTACATCATTAATAATTAGATGCTTGGCTGGACGACCGCCAGCCCTTTCAATCGTTGTTTTATTTGCCACAACTGCTACTGACATAACCGTCGGCATGTCATTTAGCCGCCACCGATTACGGCGGACATATCTGCTAATTTTTCGTAGGCCATAATTTGGCATGCCAGCATACACCACCACCGACTTTGTCTTCGGCAAACGATGAAACCACGGCCGTCGATTTCCTCTTCTTGGCTCTAGTGTCACCGATCCGCCCGAAGCAAACCCAACACCAACATCCTCCATCAGCGGCGACAGCTGGACATTTTTATCAAATCCTGCCGACAAACCAATCGGATTACAAAAAGTAATACCGTCAACTTCCTGCTGAAGCGACTTATTATGAAAACTACATAACTTACGAACAACCCACCGAACAGGCGGCAACGTCTGTGCCATACGACCGCAGAAAACGATTAGCTTATGGGTAAAATCTGGCGTTAGTAGGAATAATATTGGCTTGATAATATGTTTAGACATCTCTACTATATCATTATACCTTAACTCCAGGCTTTTAAGGCAAACTTGCACCTTAAATACCTAATCACGTCCCAGCAGCTGTTTCACTCTATCAAATAAGCTTTCTGCGGCCACCCTGGACGTGTCAACAACGATAGCCTCGCCAGGAGCTTTTAGACTATCACCAAAAGTCATCCGCGCCTCTATTTCATCTGGCGCCATATCTCTTTGTTCAAGCCTATGGCGTCTAGTGGCATCATCACACTCCAGATGAAGCCATTTCATGTCGCAGCCGCACATAGAAAATATCATTCTTGCAATTTGGGTTGACACCGGAGAAGAACAAAAACCATTTTCCTTCAATAAATCCACCTGTTCACACGGAGAGCCATAATATACGCCAATTTCTGGCATATAGGCGAACTCCAAACCCAAAGAGCCCTCTATATACAATCCTCGACGAAAATTGTCCTCAAACTGCCCTTTACTGAGAAAAACACTGTGAACGTCCGGCACCTCGCCCGGCCGAGGCGGTCTTGTTGTATGCGTAGGTATATACTTATACCCGCCGGCAATAGCCTGCTCTACAAGCGTAGTTTTACCCGACGCCGAAGCTCCTGTAACTATAAAAGAAGGTAAATCACAAATCCTATCCATTTTAGCTCCTGCAAGAATAGTTATTATAATATCCCAACTATCAACTCCAACAAAAACTATTTGGTGGGCGACAAGGGACTCGAACCCCTGACCCTCTCGGTGTAAACGAGATGCTCTAGCCAACTGAGCTAGTCGCCCTTATTAAAAAACACAGCGGGTAATAAATAACCCTCCAAAAGTTCATTATATCGCTTTATTCAATATAATGACGTTATGGTGGGCGATGAGGGACTTGAACCTCCGACCTCGTCATTATCAGTGACGCGCTCTAACCAGCTGAGCTAATCGCCCTCGCACTCTGTCTTGGTGGAGTGCCGCGGACGTAAGCCCGCTTCACCCCATATGGTGGAGACACAGGGACTCGAACCCTGGACCCCCTGCTTGCAAAGCAGGTGCTCTAGCCAACTGAGCTATGTCCCCATTGCCAAGACTTTTTCCATTGTACCGTATCTTTTTCGTTATGACAAGTGTATAATAGTGTATATGTTATACGAATTCAGTGTTCAATCATTTTTTGTCGGCGTACTAATATTAATCGCAGGCGCTCTTGGCGTCATCTATCACCAAAAACTTGCCGACAACTTGGCTGACGGCCTCAATAGCTACGATAAATTCAAATTCTGGGGTTTAGTAGTCTGCGGCATTGGCTTCGCAGTCATGTTAAGCCTGCACACCATTCCGCTCAACTGGATTGTTCAGTCTGTTTTTAGTAACGGCGTACGGTAAGATTTTTCTGTCAACGTAACCTTTCCAATCTTATCCGGATCAATTAATTATTCGCCCTTACCAGGCATAATTCGGTTCGCTCACACCAACTGTCGCTTGCAGCAACTCTTCAGGCGTCATTACATTCAATCCGCTATATACTGGATCCTGAAAATTAGGATATGGATCAATGTAGTAAATAAGTGCCACATCTGTGCCGTCTGGCGTCGCAATATAGCCAGCGCCAGCAACATTGTGCTCGGAATTATTTGCGCCCGGGTATACTTTTGCCGGATTAATCGTATAGTACATTGGATAACCGTCTTTAGTGTTCTTAATAAGCCTTTGCTTAAATAGTTCAATCATTTTCTGATCGACTGTTTTTACCGTTTCTAGCCGATAGCCCGCTTGACCTGCTTGCGGCAGCTCGTAACCAAACATATGTTTATTCAAAACTCTTATCGCATCGCTATTATGGGTCCCAAATGGCTCATAAGTTCCCATTTCTTTAGCTAATGTGAATTGATCTACA
>CAUPXR010000060.1:0-3596 GCA_963515225.1 uncultured Candidatus Saccharibacteria bacterium
TAGAAGCGGTTGAAAGAGTATATGGGAGGTTGGTGGAGATTTGAACGTTGGAAGGCGGCGTCTGTACTCTCTCGATAATCCACTTCTGCGCATTTGAGCCATTAAATTCAAACGCCAAAACAGACTCTCCATCATTATGAATTCGACCGCCAGACACGTCAAAAACAAAGTTTTTAAGTTGCGAATAAATTATTGTTTCGCCGCCTTGCTTAACGAAATACCACTGATTACTGGGAGAATTCGGATTACTATTAATCGTCAAACTCTGAGATGTACTAGAGTAGCCGACATATTTCTTTGAATCCATATCCATGATTCGATACAAACCAGAGTGCTGCTTTTGAATTTGATATGTCTTCGGGTTACTCTTTGATATTGTCATAGCACCGCTAGCGGCGACCGCCAGGTAACTACCACCTACGTTCTTAATTGTGTAATTTGCCTGGTCGTTAATACCGTACACGGCACTACTATTATTCCCCAATCCCCACTCCTGGGCTACGCTGTTATTGTCATCCCAGAGCTGGACTTTCTCGCCGTTTCTGTTGGTTCTGGCACCGTTAATGTCTAGGGCTTTTTTACCGTTGCAGGCGGAGAGGATTTTGTATTTGCCGTTTGGTTTGCGGATGAGCGACCACTTTTGGGCGCATGTACCATTGTAGGCGTACATTTGAATTGGGTTGCCGTTGGCAGTGCTGCCGCCAGCCAGATCAAGGACTTTGCCGTTTTGGTTTTTAATAACATAGTGTCCGTTATCTGCTGCTGCGAAGGTAAACTTTTGAGCAGGAGAGTTGTTAGAGCTAAAGATTTGCATCTTAGCACCATTAGTACTGCTATTACCAGGAATGTCCAATGCTAGGTTAGAAGCGGTTGAAAGAGTATATGGGAGGTTGGTGGAGATTTGAACGTTGGAAGGAATAGGATTAACAATCCTCCAAGTACTGCCGAACCATTCGTTAAAGAACATAAAGAAGTTCCGGTTGCCATATGCACCGCAATGCGCCGTTCCCGGATAATTTGTTAAACTAGCATCATTTGGCGTATACGGCGTGTAAATATACAAACTTAGCGTGGCTATGTTTTCAATGTAAACTGGCTTAGTACCGCATGCTGGATTCGGCGAATATTGAATATTATTCATGCCCATGTGTAAACTATAATCATTTCGATGATGTCGGTAGTAGTTCAACTGCCACGCCGCCAGCGACATCTGCTTATAAAACCCCGCCTTGGCATTATTACAGTTAGCAGTGTGTCCCGGTCCGCTATCCGGACAAGCATAACCCATAGCATACTTATATTGCGATTTCAGCGGCCAGGTATCGCCAGTAAGATTTATTGATTCTTTCCGTAAAAGAACAAGCAATACCTGCGGATTAATATGATATTCCTGGGCTGCATTATAGATAATCTGCGCCGCAGAAAGTCCTCCTGGAAACCAGCCGCCACCCTTCTCAAAGGAAGTTTCGCCCGTTTTAGGGTTTTCATGATACTTATTCAAACACGGAAACGGCGCATTAGCACCCCAGCGTATCTTAGCGTACTGAGCACGAGTCAAATCCGGACGCCCCTCGGCTACCGCCCGTTGCTGTCCCCAAACATCACAGTTCGGAATAAGTCTATCTAAAAACGCCTGAATTTGCGCTGCGCTCATGGAGTCTTTATTATAAAAAATCTCATCGTCGATAATTCTACCTGGCTTGAACTCCCATGCAGAGATGCCGCGTGCCCAATGGCTAGTATAAACAGCAAACACCGCGCCGCTCACCAGCACCCCCAGGCAGACGACAAACATAATAACTCGTTTATTGAATTGCGAATGTATTTTCACTAGACGTACCCTCCGCGTTGTCAGATTGGTATTTCACCGTATATTTCCAAACACCTTTTTTCATGCTAGCTTTATTAAATTGGACTGTCTTGCAATAAGTTGTCGTCGGACCCGACAACATTTGAGTGTCAACTGCCCTTGATTCACCATCTGGACCGCTCAGCTGAACCCAGCATTTGCCACCAGCCACCACTGACATAAGCATTCCGCGGACATTTACATTCGTACCATCATCATCGTCTGATGCTGATATATTTATCTGGTATTTTTTTCTAGATTCGTTATACTCAGGTTGCGGCGGTTTGTCGGTATTAGTGTTTTGCTCTTTCTGAGTCACCGCAGGATTAGTTTTATCTTTGGCGGAATCTTTCTTTTTTTCTTTTTTATCACCGGTCTTACTTGATGAGTTATTATGTGTTTCTGCTACGTTAGCAGGGTCGTTTTGTTGCCAGGTGAAATATGCCAAGGCCGCCACTCCTAAGATGGCGATCACCAGCACCAGCGCAATTATTATTTTTTTGTTTGAGACTTTTTTTGTTTTCTTAATTTTCATACTGGTTATAGTTAAGCATACTTTTTATCTGTTTTCAACTATGTTATATTTGGTTTATTGTTTATCTTATGAAATATATTACTCTAATCATTCCCGTCTATAATGAGCAAGAGTCAATCGCCAGTTTATTAGCAAGGCTTGATTCTCTGGATAATTCTGTTTCCGACTATCAATTTGAGTTTCTGTTTATTAACGATGGTAGCCGCGATCAAACTTTAGATATTATTACCAAACATGCTCAGAAAGATACGCGCATCAGCTATATCAATCTATCGCGCAACTTCGGTAAAGAAATAGCAATGCTCGCCGGAATTGACCACACCGAAGGCGATGCTGCCGTGATTATTGATGCCGATTTGCAAGATCCGCCAGAGTTAATAAAAGAGATGATTGCCTACTGGGAAGATGGTTATGATGATGTTTATGCTCGCCGCAGCAGCCGGCAGGGCGAAACTTGGCTAAAGAAAAAGACCAGCCAATGGTATTATAGAATCCTCCAAAAATCGACTAGCATTCCTATTCAGGTTGATACCGGCGATTTTCGCCTGCTAGACCGGCGCTGTATTGAGGCGCTGCGGCAATTTCGCGAATCTCAGCGCAATACCAAAGCGATTTTTAGCTGGATCGGCTACAGAAAAAAAGAGATTTTTTACGACCGCGATCCCAGATTGGCCGGCCAAACTAAATGGAATTATCGCAAATTAATCAACTTAGCCATCGACGGTATCACTAGTTTTACCACCGCGCCACTGCGGATGGCTACCATTTTTGGGTTTATCATTTCCTTCGTCGCTTTCTGCTGGATTATATATCTTTTAGTTCGCCCTTTGTTCGGAGTTTCGACTGGCGCCGGCTATTCTTCCTTAATGGCAGTTATTCTATTCTTAGGCGGTGTTCAGCTATTATCATTAGGAATAATTGGCGAATATGTCGGCCGGATATTTATTGAGACTAAAAATCGACCACTGTATTTAATAGAGGAATATCATGCAGGAAGTCGTAAAAAAACACGCCGATAAACTACGTTTTACCATCGTCGGCAGTATTAATACGGTAATTGATTTCAGTATTCTCTTTACCTTAACTACACTCTTTAATGTCCCGAAAGAATTGGCTAATTTTATATCAACATCTGTCTCTTTTTTGTTCTCTTTCTTTGCCAATAAGAAATACACTTTCAAATCAACATCTAAAAACCTAAAAAGACAATTC
>CAUPXR010000061.1:0-3556 GCA_963515225.1 uncultured Candidatus Saccharibacteria bacterium
CTTTCTTTTTCTCGGGGTCGACTTCGTAGACGGCAAAAAAATCATTCGCTACATCAATTGGCGGCGTGCCGTCCTTGGTTTTTTTGACAATTGAGCGGATGTGTCCCACGCTTGACAGAACGTGAAAATCCTTGCCCAAATATTTCTCAATGGTTTTGGCTTTGGCTGGCGACTCGACGATGACGAGATTTTTCATAGTTTTATATTATAACAAATCGCCGTGTAACCACAACCGCCAAAGGAGTTTGACGGTGTTAATTATCTGCTGCGACCTTCAAGCTCGTCAAGTTCAGCCTGAAGCCGGGCTCTTTCGGCTGCTATTTCTCCTATACGATCGTAAACTCCTTTTCTGGATTCCATATAGCTATCTTGTGCTTCGCTAAAAATACTTCGAGCCAAGGGGTCATCAAAGGTATTAGGGTCAACATAGGGTGTATCTAGGTCTAGTCCAACTTCTCTGAGAGCGCCTTTGAACGATTTGAAATTGCTAAGCTGGGCGTCGCATACGTCGATCTTCCATCTTAATAAATCTTCTTTTCTTCCCATAATATTCTTCCCTTCCGCTAATTTTTCGCGTAACATATTTGATAACATCAGACCTTCACTCTTTGAAAATCTGAGATATATATCAATTAGTGGACAAAAAGTCAAACGGTTAGCGAGATTATTCTTTGAAAGCTTCTTCAGTATATTCTATGCCGGCTTTTATCATAAACGGTACGCCGGCGGTGAACGCGGCAGTGCCAAGTTTGCGCAGAATTTCTCCGGCAGTGTTTTTTCCGCGGGCTTCTAAAAAGTCTCCTATGGCGTAAGACACGACTGACGCGACCTGGCACGCCATGCCTATTTTGCCAGCCTTTACTGGGCGAGATTTTCCAGGATGGCGGACCGTATTAATGGCGGTCATCCCCGCATTAAACGCGTTAGACACGGCAATACCGCCCAGTACAAGATTTGGCGCAGCGCCTCTTCGGTGTAGTTCGTATAGAATGGCAGCTATCTTAATTTTGTCGCCGATATGATCAGCAAGCGTGCCGAGTATGGTTTCGCCGGTTTCTTTGTTTTCTGAGCCTGGGTTATCTGAAGAGTCTTCATTCTTTCCTATAAATTTCCTGATAATTTTTTCAATATCAATTTCGCCGCGTGCCATTTTTCCGTCCAAAAGGTCGCCAAACGAACTGGCAGCCAGCATAATAGGACCCCAGTGTTTATCAATATTTCTTATGCCGACGATTGATCCGATAGTACCGGCAATGCTGACCGTTGTTGGTGGAATGCCTTTGCGGTTAAAAAATGGTTTTTTATCGCTGTCTACTCCGTCATTTGGCAAATTTTCTGGTTCTTTCGGTACTTGTTCCATAGAAAAAGGATAGTACTAAAAAGCATGCAGTAGCAAGCATGGACGGTTTGATCGGGCATAATCACCAGACCGAACCGCTGACTGGCTTCTTTGGCGCCTGGCGCCCACCGGCATTATTTAAGCGCCCAGTTATTCGCTCCCAGTGGCTTGATTACGCCGTTGATTTCCAGCATAGTTAGCGCCGTTGAAAAGTTTGACGCCGACAGTCCTGATTGTTGCTGTAATTGGTCGCCGCCGCGGACGCCGCTGGCTATCAGGTTGATGATGATCGTTTCTTCCGGCGAGCTGCCGAGCGGTAATTGGTTTTGGCTTGATTTTTTCAATTGTTCCGGCGCGATTATTTGCAGGATATCTTTGGCCTCGGTGGCGGGATAGGCGCCTTGTTTGAGTAGCGCGTTGCAGCCCGGTACAGCAAAGACGTCGCGGCCTTGGGATAAGGCGTGGGCAGCGGTGTTTAGCGTGCCGCTGCGCTCGGCGGCTTCGGTGATGATGACGGCGTCAGCCAGACCGGAAACCAAGCGGTTGCGCTCTAAAAAGCTCCAGCGATTGACAACTTTACCATCGCCTTTTTTCCACTCGGATAGAATAGCACCGCCGTTTTTTATGATGTTCATGGCTAGTTTGTAATTGGTTTGCGGCGAGATGTCGGGCAGTTCATTGGGAATGACGCCGATGACTGTGCCGCCAGCTTCCAGGGCGGCCCTTTGGGCAATGCCGTCGATGCCGAGCGCCAGGCCGCTGACGATGATGCAGCCGGCTTTTGCCAGGTCGCCTGCCAGCTGCTCGGTCACTTCTCGGCCGTACGCCGAGGGTTTGCGTGAGCCAACGATGGCTACGACTGGCGCGCCGCTCGTTGGTAATTTTCCCATAAAACACAAGCTTTTCGGCGGATTAGCAATACTTGCCAACCTCTGGGTAAAATTATGCTCATCTGGATGGATTCTATTGATTTCCATGACTTTTGTGATAAAAAGTATTGACATGTTGTCAAATGCTTGCTATAATCAGGAGCGATTGGTTAGCTTAAAGCGCTAATCAAAAGCACCTTATACCCCCTATTCTAACTATATGTTAGGTTGCGCGCAATGGCATTAAGTATTCTTACCCTCCACTTTTTGCGATTCAACGTTACGCGCATACTAACCCCTTTAACTGCCCTTTTTTAAGGCGACTCAGTTAAGGCGAGCACTGGATAGTGTTGATGATAATCAGGCGCGGGCTTTTGGAGTTTTAGCCGCGACGCTTCGCTGAGACGAGAGCTCGGGTGGGTTGAAGGGCGACAAAGCACCAGGTGATGCCCACCCTTACCTGGTGCTTTTTTGATTGGATTTTTATGGGATTTACGGGAGATTTATCCGGCGATTTGCGGTAGTGCGGAGGAAAAAGCTTTGGCATAATATTGACTTTTTGTCTTGAAAATAGTATAGTCAAATGTATGACAGCCAATGATGTTCAGTACGATAAGTTGCGGCGCGATCAGTGCAATGAGTTGATTCCGCGGGTGTTTCGGGTCAATTTACCGATTGACGAAATTTTGTTTGATGATATAGAGACTGGCGATGGCTCGTACGCGATTTTGTTCCGCAGTTCCGGCGATGTTTACGCGTTGTTCGTTGCGCCGGATGGCGGGCAGCAGACGCTGGCGGATGTCGTTACTATGTCGAAAAATATGGGCATTACCATCGGCAAGTTTTATCTGCCGGACGGCGATTTGAATTATTTTTACCGGAATGGCGTCAAGTTATTTAAGCAGGCTTTCCCGTCGCTGTATTCTTGGAATAAAAAAGATGTGAAATGGTATAGTTTGCAAGTGCCGTATAGCCCGGCATTAGTAAAAGTGGCTTCGGTTAACGGCGAAGTTCGCCGGTTTGATAAAGCCGGACGAGCGTGGCAAAAATTATTTGATTATTCATTCAGAAAGGTGAGAATTCATTATGAGCGAGGTTGAAAGATTATTTACGACGCGGTTTGCGGCACTGATGAAAAAGGCTGAAAACCGTCCGCTGAGGTTTCGTGCTGAGGCTGAGGCGGCGTTTGCGTCTTGTCCGTGCCAGTTTCGTAAAATGGCGCGCCGGCTGGACAGAACGGTTCCGATGTCGCTGGAGTTTTTCATGCAGTGGCGCGGCGAACTTTTGCCGCGGTTGGAGACGATTCAGAACGCTCCGCATGATTCGCAGCTAGCTGAAGCGTTTAAAT
>CAUPXR010000062.1:0-3458 GCA_963515225.1 uncultured Candidatus Saccharibacteria bacterium
ACCTCAAACAGTGGTTTTTCCGCATTACGGCTTATGCTGATGAGATTTTGGAGGCGACTGATGACCTAGACTGGACGGAAATGGTCAAAACTATGCAGAAAAATTGGATCGGCCGGTCGGTTGGTGCGGAGGTTGAGTTTGCGGTTGAAGGCCGCGACGACGTCATAACTGTTTTCACTACGCGCCCCGACACGCTGTTTGGCGCGACGTATGTGGCGCTGGCGCCAGAACATCCATTAGTGTCTCAGCTGGTTAATGCCGACACGCGTGCTAAAGTTGAAGCATATATTCAAGCGGCGCAGCAGAAATCTGACGTTGAACGCCAGGAAAATAAAGATAAAACCGGCGTATTTACTGGTAGTTATGCTATCAATCCAGTCAACGGCCAGAAAGTGCCAATTTGGGTGGCGGATTACATCCTCGGCGGTTACGGCACTGGCGCGATTATGGCGGTGCCGGCGCATGATGAACGCGACTTGGAGTTTGCCGAAAAATTTGATTTGCCAGTAGTGCAGGTGATTGAAAAGCCAGAGAATTCGGTGGACGCGGGCTGTTACGCGGGCGAAGGCGAATTGATTAACTCGGGCGATTTTGACGGCTTGCGCAGCGAAGAGGCTCGCGAACAGGTGGTGGCCTGGCTAGAGCAACAAGGTTTGGGTCGGAGTAAGACTACCTACAAAATGCGTGACTGGTTGATTTCTCGCCAGCGGTACTGGGGTGCGCCAATTCCGATGGTGCATGTTGATGGTTTCGGGCCAATCGCTGTGGCGGACGAGTGCTTGCCGGTGATTTTGCCAGAAGTCGAGAATTTCAAGCCGACGGGTGGTAATACGTCGGTCCTAGCGCAAGTTGATGATTGGGTGCGCGTTTGGGTTGATGTTGAGACCGGTAAAACGGTGTCGATCACCGAGCCAAAGCCAGCGGGCGACAATTGGCATGAGGGGCGGCGCGAGACTGATACGCTGGACGGATACGCCTGCTCCAGTTGGTACTTCCTGCGCTATCTCGACCCGCACAATGACCAGCAGGCGTGGAATCCAGAGCTTATCAAGCACTGGGCGCCGGTTGATTATTACAACGGTGCTGATCACGCGGTAGCACACCTGCTGTACAGCCGTTTTTGGATGCGCTTTTTCTATAAACTCGGTCTAGTACCGACACCAGAGCCATTCAAGCGGATGATGTACAATGCCTACATTATGGCGTCCGATGGCCAAAAGATGTCTAAGTCTAAGGGTAATGTCATTGATCCGATGGAGATTATGGATAGCGGTTACGGCGCCGATGCACTGCGTGTTTACGAGATGTTCATCGCGCCGTACGATATGGATGCACCGTGGGATCCGCGCGGGGTGCCGGGGACATATCGGTTCTTAAACCGAGTATGGAATTTGGTGCAGGAGTTTGTGATTGCGGATACATCACCTCCTCTGACAGAGGCTGTGAAGTGTTCGCGAATAGCGGACGCTTCAGCCGAACGCTCGCGAGAAATCTCCAGTGGAGATTTGAGCGAAGAGTGTACTCTGGAAGAGGATGGTGATGTAGTCGCGGAGCTGTTGCGCCTCACTCACCTCACTATCAAGAAAGTCACCCGCGATATCGAGGACGAAAAATTCAACACGGCAGTGGCGGCGATGATGGAGATGGTTAATGGACTATATAAGTTCAAAGAGTCACACGGCGTGCAAGCAACGGAAACGTGGCGGTTTACCCTGGAGAGTTTGCTGCAAATTTTAGCGCCATTCGCACCGCACGTCACCGAGGAATTGTGGCATGAATTGGGCTATAGTGACACTATTCATGTCGATCACTGGCCAAAGTGGGATGAGAAATACCTTGCTAGCGACACGATGACCATCATTGTACAGGTTAACGGCAAGCTTCGCGCTAAATTGGAGCTACCAGCCGATGCCGATAGGGGTGTTGTTGAACAAGCAGCGCTGGCTGATGAAAATGTCACCAAATTCACAAGCAATAAACCACCAAAAAAGGTGATTTATGTGCCGAATAAATTAGTGAACATAGTTGTTTAGAAGTTTAGAATAGGCTAATTGTTTTTTCGTGATGGCAATCCATTTATATTTCTGTATTATTGATAAACGTTATAAAAAGCCAGGCATTTTACCAAAACTCCTGTATTTTACGGTGAAAACTTGAGATTTTTTGCTAAAAACATTATAATGGTCTGTAAGTTTTAAAAATAAACCGAAAGAGGAGATAAGTATGGCACAACCAAAGAAGCAGAGCAGCCCGCGCAAGACGGGTCTTCGCCGCAGTCATCTGGTATTAAAATTGGCGCGCCGCGTCAACAGTACGTCGCCAGTCAAGGTTAAGACGACCAAACGTGAGACTGGTAAAACTAAAAAATAGTAATTACGAACAGGACGCTTAGGAATGGCATCAAACCGTCATTTGGGACGAATTGTCGCGTTGCAGACACTGTACGAATATGAGTTTCGAAAAGATGCGGGCGACAAAAATCTAAACTATAAAGATATTTTAGAACGTAATTTGGCAGAGTATAAATCGTCGATCGATGATGTGACTTTTGTTGACAATTTAGTTAGCGGCGTGTTGTCTGATACGGCAAAGTTGGATGAAGAGCTTCGCCCGTTAGCGCCAGAATGGCCGCTAGAGCAAATATTGCGGATCGACAGAACGGTACTAAGAATTGGTTTGTATGAACTGCTGTTTTGCGCAGATAGCGTACCGCCAAAAGTGGCGATTAATGAAGCAGTGGAATTAGCAAAGGCGTTCGGTTCGGATAACTCGGGGAAGTTTGTGAATGGCGTGCTCGGCACGGCACTCCGCAACCTTGTGGAGGAATCCGATAGTGAGAACAAGCAATTTTGATCATATAAAAAAATATTTTGGCGGCAGAAAAAAGCCGACAATTCAGGAGATTGTGCGCGAGCCGACTGCTGGCGGCGTGATTTTTCGGCGTAATAAAAAAGGCGAAGTTAATTTTCTGTTATACCAAGACGCCCGCGATCGCTGGACAATCCCCAAAGGGCATATTGAACCAGGTGAAACGGCTCAAGTAACAGCGCGGCGGGAGATTGGCGAAGAAACTGGATTAAAGAACATTGAGCTACACGGCTGGCTGGGTAAGGTGAATTTTCGTTATCGTCGAATTGATAAATTAGTATTGATGACAACGCAAGTTTATCTAGTGAAAGCTTTAAATCCGTATGAAAAACTTCAGAAAGAAGAGTGGATGAACGGGCTAAAGTGGTTTAGTTTTCATGAGGCGCTGGACGAAGTCGAGTACGAAGATATTGGCAAGCTAATCTTATTAGCAATGAAGCGAATTAGACAGGAGAATTTATAAATGAGTGGAATGAATACGGCGCCGTACCAGGAGTTTGCGCGTGAGAAGCTGGGGTTTGAGTTTAATAATTTGAATCTGTTGATTACGGCTTTGACGCATCGCAGCTATGTTAATGAACACAGAAAAT
>CAUPXR010000063.1:0-3206 GCA_963515225.1 uncultured Candidatus Saccharibacteria bacterium
CTAGTATTTTATAATGGGGGTAATTATGGCTACACTGGAAAGAATCGTCATTGGCAGAAATACGCGGATTGATTTTGGCAAGCGGGCTGCTGGCGTGCCAGCTAAGATTGATACCGGCGCTGACGGCTCAGCGGTGTGGGCAAGCAATATCCGCGTTGATAAGGATGGCGTGCTAAAGTTTTCACTGTTCGGCGAGGGTTCGCCGCATTATAATGGTAAAATATTCCGGCGTACCGATTATTCGGTGGCAATGGTAAAGAGCGCTTCCGGGCATGAGATTATTAAGTATCGGACGCATTTTACAATACGCTTGGGCGGACGGAAAATGAAAGTATTATTTGGCTTGTCAGATAGATCTAATCATACATATCCAGTGTTAATTGGCCGCCGGACGTTGCAGGGAAAATTTGTCGTTGATGTTGGTGTAAACGAAATAGAAAGTCCAAAGAGACCGCAGACAGCTAATTTGAACAAAGAACTAGCTAAAAATCCGCATAAGTTTTATAAAAAATACCATAAACCAAAGGAGGAGGCATCATGAATATCGCAATATTAAGCAATGGTAATGCCAACTACTCCACGCTTCGCCTGAAAGAAGAGGCCGAAAAACACGGACATCAGGTTAAGGTTATCAAGTATAAGAATTGCTATGTGTCAATCGATGAGCAGCATCCGAAAGTCATTTATCGCGGCAGGGAAATCAGCAATTTTGATGTGTTTATTCCGCGGATTGCCAGCTATATGACACGTTACGGGACGGCGGTGCTGCGGCAATTGGAAATGGCGAATCCGCAGGCGTTTTTTATGAATCGGTCAATCGCCATTACGCGGGCGCGGGATAAATTACGCTCGACGCAGCTATTAGCCCGGGCTGGCGTGGCAATCCCGAAGACAGTGTTCTCGCGCAATGAAACGGATATTGATGTGCTCTTGGACGAGATTGGCGGTACGCCGGCGATTATCAAGCTGGCGCGCGGTACGCATGGCAACGGCGTGGTATTGGCGGAGACAATTAAAGCCGCTAAGTCGGTTATGCAAGCGTTTTATCTCAGCGATTCTGACGGCACGAACGTGCTGCTGCAAGAGTTTGTCAAAGAATCGGCCGGCACTGATATCCGTGCATTTGTGGTTGGTTCTCAGGTTGTCGCTAGTATGAAGAGGCAGAGCTTGGACGATGATTTTCGCAGTAATCTGCATAAGGGCGGATTGGGGGAAATTGTGAAACTAACTCCTGACGAGAGGAAAACGTGCATCAAAGCCGCCAAAGCGATGGGCTTGACGGTGGCTGGCGTCGATTTTATGCGTTCGGAGCGCGGCGCATTGGTGCTGGAGGTGAACGCCAGCCCAGGATTTGGCATTGAAAAAGTTACGGGCCGTAATGTGGCTGGTCGGATTATTGATTATATTGACCGCAATGCTAAGCGCGGCAGTAAAAAAGACCGCATTGGCGCATGAATCTGTATCGGCTATTATAAAACTTGTTATAATAAGGTTATGCAGGCAGCTCAAACGGTAATGAAGTGGTTGATAATCCTTGGCGTTTTGGGGATGATTGGCTGGGCGATATTTTCTGCAAAAACAGCTATGAATATGAAAACCACAACAGTTTACGCGGGCAAGGCGATTCTGCGGGCGCAAATCGCTAAGGATGACGCAGCAAAAGAAAAAGGTTTGGCTGGACGGGCGCAAATTGCCAGGGATGAGGCGATGATTTTTGTATTTGATAAAGACGGCGATATACCGATATGGATGAAAGGCATGGAAACATCGATTGATATAATTTGGCTGAACGATAAGAAGAAGGTTGTTCATGTCGAGAATAGTGTTGAGCCGGATTTTGAGCCGCATCAAGTGTATAAATCGCCGCTGCCAGCGCGCTATGTCTTGGAGACGCGGGCGGGTACAGCGAAGAAGTTTGGAATTAAGCCGGGGTTGTCGGTCAGGTTTGAGCTGGAGGATCAAAAGTGAGCGTCGCGATTTTATTTGGCGTAATTGTGGCGGTGATTTTCGCAGCTGCATTCGTGTCGTCGCGCCGGTTCGGACCGCTGGCATTGGCGCTGGCCGCTGGTTTTTTACTGGCTGAATGGTGGTCAAGTTGGCTGGGCAGTATATTGGACGGCTTCGGCATGGAGCTGGATTGGCTGCCGAACGGCGTGATTGCAGTTTTATTATTATTGTTAGCGCCGTTGTTCGCGCTGCTGGCTAGCGGGCCGAAGTACCAGAAAAAGCATATGAAGATTGTTTCTGCGGCGGGTATTGCTTTTCTGGCGGCAGCTTTGCTAGTCATGCCGCTTGGCAAGTTTATGTCGCTGGACGGCCAGGCTTTGGAGTTGTATAAAATGTTTGCCGGTGCTTGGCGGTATATAGCAACAGCTGGTCTGGTGCTGGGGGTGGTTGATTTGTTTTTAACGCATACAGCGAGTAGCCGCAGTTCAAAGAAGCATTGACTCAGGCAGTCGGTTCGTGGTAGCATGAAATAGCGGACGGATGTCCCGGCGGTTTACGACGGGCCCATAGCTCAGCTGGTTAGAGCACCTGCCTTTTAAGCAGGGTGTCCCGGGTTCAAGCCCCGGTGGGCCCTCCAAATTAATTAACATCTGGCGCGAGTGGGTCAGATTTTTTATTTTCGGGTGCGGCAGAAAGTTGTGAGAGATGGACCATCGATATATAGACGAGTTAGAAGTATCTCCTCGGTACGCAAGAGTAGTAGAAGAAGAGTGCCAAGGTAAAGGTTTCGGTAATTTTGTTGGGCTTCGCTGCGGTCTTCCTATATTTGATGGCGGTCAAGAAGCTGTTATTCATCCGGAAACAAAGAAAACTATCGGATATTCTGGAAGTATGCAGATAGGTTTCAATAAAAGCGACAACTCAAGCAGGTTTTGTAGAAGGTGTGTAGACAATTTTTCGAGACGTAGCGATTGTCTCCTGGAAGAAGGACGTTGGCAAAACTACCTTGCTGATATTGGTTCAGCTGGATTAAAATCGGCAGTACTGGCAGGCGCAGCAGGCGGCTTATTGGAGTGGTTTGACTATCCTCCAGAAACTAGCTTGACTGGAGCTGCCGTTGGAGTAGCGGTTGGCGGTTTGAGTCTAGTCCATCAACGCTGGAAGAGAAAAGAAAAAGTTAGATCGTATATTGAAGAATTCTCTGACGCGCTGTCTAATATGGAAAAAATCGCCATATCTACCAATTTATTAGCGCCCGA
>CAUPXR010000064.1:0-3184 GCA_963515225.1 uncultured Candidatus Saccharibacteria bacterium
TTGCCAACCAAGAAGTTGCTTTTACTGATAAAATTACCGCGCCAGCTGTGCCAAACCGGCAGGGTTATACTTTTGCTGGGTGGTATACGGATACTGCTTTTACGACGGCTTGGAACTTCGCAAATGACACGATGCCGGATAATAACTTAACTTTGTATGCAAAATGGACTAAAAATCCTAATCACACCTCTCTAAATACGGTGAATAATAATCCAAATAGTAGTCCAAAGCCAGCGGCTAAATTAGCCGATACAGGCGTAGATATGATGTCTTCTTTTTCTGTGGCTGCTATGTTCGTGCTGTTTGGCGCTGTTATATTGAAGCGCGGCAGGTAATTTAATAGCGGCGCGCAATCGAGAAGGCTTCTGCTTGTGGCAAGTATGCTAGAAATTCCTTTTCGCTCATTTTTGCCAAGGTGGTGATATAATATATATCATGACTAAACAACACGCCTACATTACCACTGCTATTCCTTATGTCAACGGCTTGCCGCACATCGGGCATGCCATGGACTATATGTTGGCAGATGTCTGGACGCGCTATCAGCGGCAAAATGGCCGCGAGGTGCGTTTCCAAACGGGCGTGGATGAACATGGTAATAAAATTGCCGCCAAGGCTGCCAGCCAAAACCAGACGCCGCAGGCCTACGTTGACCAAATGCATGGCAATTTCCAGAATATGATCGCTGAGTTGAATATTTCGGCGACCGATTTTATCCGCACAACCGATTCGCATCACGTTAGCGCGGTGCAGTATATTTGGCAGAAGCTGGCTGCGGCCGGCTATATCTACAAAGGTACGTACGAGGGTTGGTATTGCCAAGGTTGCGAGGCGTTCGTCACCGACAAAGAAGCGGCTGAAAATAATGGCATTTGTCCTGATCATCAAGCGCCGTACCAGCGGCTGAGCGAAGAAAATTATTATTTCAAAACCAGTGCCTTTTCAGATCATATTCGCCAGGCGATTGAATCGGGCAAAATGAAAATTGTGCCAGAATTTCGCAAAAAAGAGTTTTTGGAATTGATGAAAGACGGACTGAAAGATGTGTCGGTTTCGCGTCCGCGTAAAAATCTGAGTTGGGGTGTGCCAGTACCAGGCGATGACACGCAGGTGATGTATGTCTGGCTGGATGCGCTGAGTAATTACATCACGGTCGTTGGTTATCCTGACCGAGCTGATGAATGGCAGGCATTTTGGCCGGCGGATGTACAGGTGATTGGCAAGGATATCCTCCGTTTTCATGCCGGAATTTGGCCGGCGATGTTAATGGCGCTGGACTTGCCGCTGCCAAAGGTGCTATTAGTTCATGGCTTTATCAACGTTGGCGGTACTAAAATGAGTAAGAGCCTTGGTAACGGTGTTGGTCCGGTTGACATTATTCCGCATTACGGTGTCGAGGCCTTCCGCTATTATTTCTTGCGCCACGTGCCAACTCAGGATGACGGTGACTTTACTTGGGAGAAGTTTGAAGCGGCTTATAACGGCGAGTTGGGTAATGATCTCGGTAATTTGGTACAGCGGGTGGCAAAGATGGTGCAGAATTATCAAGCCGGCGTTATTGGCGATGCGCCGCAGTCTGAGCACGACATGGGGCCGTACCGTGCCGATATGGAGTCTTTGAATTTTAACCTAGCAATTGATGAAATTTGGCAGATTATCCGTTCATTGAATCAATATATTGAGCGCGTGCAACCATGGCAAGTTGCTAAAAAACGCGACAAAGATCCAGAGGCGGAAGCACATTTGGGCGAGATTTTGGCGCATGCCTGCGGCACATTGCTGCAAGTCTCTGATATGCTTCGTCCATTTATGCCGCAAACTGCCGAGAAAATTCACGACATGTTTGCCAGTGGCGTCGTGCCGTCAGAGCTGACACCATTATTCCCGCGCAAATATCTACATACGCCCGATCCGCGCGCGCCAAAAGCAGAAGCCCATGGTAAATAATAATGAGTCGGACGGCGAAGAATGGTACAGCGGCAGACTTACGCTTGATTGATTCGCACTGTCATTTGCATGATACCGAGTTTTTCGCGGACAATCGCGAGGAGCTGTATCAGCAAACAATCGCGGCGGGTATCGGCATGATTTGTGTTGGCACTGACGAGCGCAGCAGTCGACAAGCAGTAGAGTTTGCTGCAAATCGCGACTATACTTGGGCGGCAGTTGGCGTTCATCCACATGACAGTAAAGATGGCTGGAATGAGGTGGAGCGACTACTGAAAGCCAGGGCAGAGGATTCACCAATTGTAGCGATTGGCGAGATCGGTCTTGATTATTATTACAATCATAGCCCGCGCGATATGCAGATTCAGGCACTGGAGGCGCAGCTGCAGCTGGCAATAGATTATGATTTGCCAGTTAGCTTTCACATTCGTGATGGTGCAGCTGGCCAAGTATCAGTGTGGGATGATTTTTGGCCGATTTTTGATAATTTTCATGGTTTGCGCGGCGTGCTGCACAGCTTTACTGATACGCGCCTAAATTTGGAGAAGGGGTTTGCTCGCGGATTGTACGTTGGTTTGAATGGAATTAGCACTTTTACTAAAGACCAAGCACAGCGGGAATTGTTCGCTTCTATTCCGTTGGAGCGATTATTATTAGAGACCGACGCACCATTCTTGACACCAAAGCCATTTCGTGGTAAGATGAATATGCCAAGATATGTAGAGCTGGTAGCGAAATATTGGGCGGATAATCGAAACATACCTTTTGACGATTTGTCTGAAGCTACGGTTTGCAACACTAAGAACCTTTTTGGCATATAAGTGGAGAGAAATATGAATAAGGGAAGAGCAACTGGGCTAGATAGTTTAAATTTGAAAACACCGGAAAGAGATGGCAAGATGTCTCAGGGTGTGAGAGTACCGGAGCGTTCTTATAATAAAGCGAAAGATAAACTTCCTGTTAATGAGGTTGATAATTCTTATAGAACTGGCGGTATTGAAGGCGGCGCGGCGATCAAGTCAACACTAATTTATCCTGATGACGCTGAAAAGCAAAACCATATTGATTACAGAAGAACTTTGGAGGTTGCAGAAGATTCTGGAAAAAGGGCTATACGGGAAGTTCTGTCTATAGGCAATAACATTGGCGCATTACGCGCACAGAAAGCAAGAGGCTAATAAGTGCCGAGCATTCTTAAAAAAGCTCTGAAGTTAGTTTTTGCCGATGACGGCAGTAC
>CAUPXR010000065.1:0-3148 GCA_963515225.1 uncultured Candidatus Saccharibacteria bacterium
AGGCAACGATGATGGCTTTTTCCATAATCTTAAGTCTAGCATGATGTAAAATTTACGAAAAGCTTGCCCGATCGGGCAAATATTGCCATAATAGAATCACTCGGGGGAGTGAGGTAAGATAAACAAGAGGAGGCGCGGCATGAGCGTGTATTCAAACCGGGAAATTTTGGCAGCAATCGAGGAGGGAACGATCGTCTGTACACCGTTTACCCCGGACAATGTGTCCGAAGCCAGCCTGGATTTTACGCTGGGGCATTATTTTTATAAACAGGAGTTTGATGATCAATCAAGCGTCTATAATCCATTTGACGAAGCGGAGGTGGCGCGGTATTTCAAAGGGCCGCTAATGGCGATGTCGCATGCCGAGTGGTGCGAGCATAACGGCTTTAGGCGGTTTCGTAATATTCCGGACGAGCATCCGATCATTGTATTGCGTCCTGGCGAGCGGATTTTGGCGCACACCCACGAGTTCGTGGGCATTCGGGCGCATGGCGGCGCGGCTGAGGTGAAAAGCCGCAGCTCGTGGGGCCGTAACGGTGTGGCGGTATGTTTTGACGCGGGCTGGATCGACCCGGGCTACATCAATCGGATTACGCTCGAAATTTACAATTTGAACAAGCACGAAAGCGTGGTACTGCCAGTCGGCGAGCGCATCGGGCAATTAATTTTCCACCAGACTGGGCCGGTTGATGGCGGCTATGCTGACGGGCGTGGCGGCATGAGCGGTAAGTACCAGCACACCGACGACCTCACCGAGCTTATCCGCAGCTGGCGGCCAGAAACAATGCTGCCGCGAGCGTTCAAGGATCAGCGGCGGCTACCGATAGAAATTAGTAACCTAAGCAAAGGAATTAAATAATGCGATCAGGCACAACTGCCCGCCGATGGGCAAACGAGAAACGGTATCATGAACACAAAAAAGCTCATAAAAACAACGGCTGCGCTTTTTGCGCCCTAATAGACAATCCGAACAGTCAGGAAGTTATCGAAGAAACAGCGCACTGCCTGATAATTACCAATCCGTTTGGCTACGATATTTGGGATGGCTGCGGCGTGATTGAACATTTCATGATTATTCCTAAAAAACACACGGCATCGCTGAACAATTTAAGCGACGAAGAGAAAATTGACTATATGAACCAGATTGCGCGATTTGAGGCTGACGGTTATTCTATTTATGCTCGGTCGCCAGGAAATAAGACAAAATCAGTAGTTCACCAGCATACCCATTTGATAAAAATTGATAATAAGCCTAAAAGATGGCTGATATTTTTGAAAAAGCCGCACATCTTAATGACGAGGTGATGATGAGCGGCACAGGGAAATATATCGTCATCGAGGGCAACGACGGCACTGGCAAATCAACGCAAGTAGCGAAACTAGCGGAATATTTTCGGGCGCGCGGACAGACGGTTTGCGTGGTTGAGGAGCCGGGCAGCGATGACCCGGAAAAATCAACGCCGATAGCTAACGAACTACGAAACGTCATTAAAAACGGCGATTTGGCTCGCTCGGCGGCGGTTAACGTAGCATTATTTTCGGCGGCGCGGCGGGAGTTGTGGCACGAGAAGATTCGGCCAGCTTTAGAGCGCGGGGAGATTGTTCTAAGTGCGCGAAACTATATTTCAACGCTGGTTTATCAGGGTCAAGCCGAGGGGTATGACGAGGCGGAAATCCTGCGGCTAACAAAATTATTTACCGATGAGAAATATTTGCATCCAGACGTTATGATCGTTCTGAGTTTGAGCCATGACAAGCGGGCAAAACGAATTGCCATGCGCGGTAAACTGAAAAATCCCGACGCTTTTGAGTCGCGCGGGCAGGATTTTCAAGAGAAAATCACCAATGGCTATCTAAAAATTGCGAATAAATACGACATTCCAATAATTTCGGCAGACGGGACAATTGAGGAGATCCATGATATGCTGGTGAGTAAAATTAGGGAAATGGGAAGGATGTAATAGGGATGGAACGCCGCGTAGAAGTAGAAAAACTGAGACCAGGAGACATAAACGAAGAGACGAGAGAAATTGTTTGCAGCTTATTAGTAAACGGCATAGAATTTCGCAGCCAGGAAGAACCGAATATGGCCAAGATAATGGGCTATGTTTACAAGGCTAATACCGTACAAACATTGCAAGAAATAGCAAGCAGGGAAGACTCCGGGCTGTATGTGGCGCGCTGGGGCCAGGTAGCGCTTGCTGCTGCAATCATTAGTTTACAAGAAAGAGATGGCGCGCCTCGTTATGACGGCCCCGATAAGCCGGCTGGTTTGATGTACATGGGGCATCTTGGCGTGGCGACTAATGATGACACTTGGAAACGTCATTTTATGGATATAATAGAGCAAGCGAGGTCAGACTTTGGAAACAAGAAAGTTACTGGTTTGGGTGCATATGTCGACGTTGACGATGATGACAACATTCCGGAAGCCGTCGAAAGTCTTAACCCCAGAACATATAAAGTATTTGGCGGGGAAGCGGGCGTATACGGCACCGTAGACGGCGCGCCTGGATACCACAGACTACATACAGTGGAGTTCACTAGAAGCGTAGGCCGCGCCGGACTAGCTGGACCGATTAAGAGGTTTCTTACGAGCAGACCTGGACTCCATGGCGATACCACCAGACTTAATTCCGATCAGTATAGTCCTGCTGCCCCGAAACGCGAAGGAATCCCAGTCCCCGCTTAAGAATAAATCCCCGTAAAACCCCTTGATTTTATTGACGATCTCCGTCATAATGAGTACCCAGAGAAGTAGTGTATTCATGGCGGGTGAAAATTGCGAGCGGGCAAATCGTGGTTTTAGGCTATGGATTAGAGATCTTCACGGCCGTCTATTAACCACTAAACAAAGCGAGGAGTGTTTACGCCTGTGGCAAAAAAACCATCCACAAGCAGCGATCGCGTCTATTTCACCTCTGGTGATAACGCCCTGCCGCTGCCAAACCTAATCGCTCACCAAAAAGATTCTTGGCGCTGGTTCGTCGAGGAAGGTTTGAGCGAAATATTCTCAGAAATTAATCCAATTGACGATTACACCGGTCAAAAATTGTCGTTAAGATTTGGCAAATATTATTTTGGCGAGCCAAAAAGCACCGACCAGTTTGCTAAAGAAAACAACTTGACGTTTGAGGCGCCGCTGCAC
>CAUPXR010000066.1:0-3075 GCA_963515225.1 uncultured Candidatus Saccharibacteria bacterium
CCTTCTGTTTCAAGTACTGGCGAATCATATTCATCAATTCCTCGGAATCGCGCAGGTAAATAAAACCGCGGGAAATGATATCCGGGCTGGTTAGCAACCGTCCCGTGCCGCGCTGCACCGTCAATACCACCACGAACATTCCCTCTTGAGACATATGAATGCGGTCTTTCAATACCACCTCAGACACAATAGCACCCGTATCATCATACATCACGCCGCCAGCCTGGATCCGACCGGCTTTCTTAGCTTGCCGCTCAACGTCAATTTCAATAATATCGCCGGCGTCGCACACAAAGATATTCTTCCGCGGAATCCCGCACTCTTTTTCTGCCAGCCGAGCATTGTAAACCAGCATGTGAAATTCGCCGTGAATTGGCATGTAGTATGTTGGGTTCAAGGCGTTAATCAACTTGACGTGATCGTCGTAGTAACCATGACCCGACAAATGCAGCGGTCCAATCCCCGTCAAGTGTGTCTTGCCGTTCTGAATCACATCAGAACCTTCGCGCATCAAGCCGTCCACTGTTCGCACCACGTTTTTCTCGTTACCCGGAATTGGGTTAGAGCTAAACACCACCACATCAGAACCCTTGATCTTCATGTATTTATGCGCGCCAGTCGCCATACGGCTCAACACGGCATTAAACTCGCCCTGCGAACCAGTACAGACCACGGTGATTTGGTTATCCGGCAGCTTGATGATATCCTCCATCTTCATGACAGTGTCTTTCGGGATCTTGATAGTTCCCGAGCGCAGCGCCACTTCCAAGTTCTGAATCATTGAAAAGCCGGCAAATGCCACCTTGCGGCCGTGCTTGTGCGCTTCCTCCAAAATCAATTGCAAGCGGTGCACCTGCGATGAGAAACAGCTCAAAATCACTCGACTGTTACTGAATTTATCCATCACCTGACCAATGGAATATTGAATATCAAACTCAGTGTGCGTGTGCGTACCAGCCGACTCACAGTTGGTCGATTCGTTCATGAACATCAGAACGCCCTCTTTGGATGCCACTTCAGTCATGCGCTTGAGGTCAAATTTCTGACCGTCAACTGGACTTTCCTCAAATCGCCAGTCACCAGAGTCAATGATTACACCCAGTGGCGTCCGAATGATCACCGCTGTTGAATCTGGAATTGAGTGATTCACCCGTACTAACTCCACGGAAAAATGCTTAGACACTTGAACAATTTCATGGCTCAATGGATCCATCACCCGAAAGTCCGGCTGAAAATCGGTATCGGCATCAGCCATCGACTTATCTAGCATACCGATAGTAAACTTTGAACCGTACACCGGCGCTGGAATTCGGTGAATAAAGTGCCGGAATGACCCGATGTGATCCAGGTGGCCATGGGTAAACACGTGTGCCTTGATTTTATGCTTATTTTCTTCTAGCCATGTGATGTCTGGCGTGATGTAATTAATACCTGGATAATCACTGCCCGGAAACAGGAAGCCCATATCTACGACGATAATCTCATCGTCATACTCAATGGCGTTCATGTTTTTACCGATGCCCATTTCGCCGACACCACCGATTGGGATGATCCTTAATTTTGGCTTGCCGCCACGAGTCCGTTTTGGCTGCATTTTGGCGCTAAATTGCTCGCCGCCATAGCCATTATAGACAGACTTATTGACCGGAATATCAATCACGTGCTGCGACGCCCTGAGATTAACATTCTCGCTCGTCCGCCGCTGCGCCCGAAACACCTCACCCTTGCGAGTAGTGGTGTTATTTAATACTGCATTATTACTCTTTTTTGACTGTGGACGCTTTTTAGCATCGTCCTTTTGCGGTGTTGCCAGTCGCCGCTGACCCATATTGTTATACTCCTTTTTTATTACAATAATCTAAAAACCAGGTAGAGAGGTGCTTTTACTTGCTAGAAATCCCTCTCGTTAGTAGCTTTATTCTAGCAAACTGCCCGTATTTTGTCAAAAATGACCCTACACCAACCAAAATGCCAGCGCCGTTTTCCCAAAGACGCTGGCATTTCCTAAAAGCTTCAAAGAAGATTAATCGTCGCCGTCCACCGAAGTATGAGCGAACTTGCGCTTGCCGCGGTAGATAAAGAAACCGATTGTCAACAAGTTAGCCGCCAGCAAGAATCCAGCTAGCACCCACATGCTATCGCTATAGAACGAACTGCCTAAACCTCCCGAAATAGCCTGGCGCAGCGCCCGAATAGAATAAGTCATCGGCACCAGCGGATTAACCGCCTGGAAAAAGCCATTGGCTGTTTGAATTGGGAACGTTCCCTCGCTTGATCCCAGTTGCAACACTAATAGTACCATCGCTAGGAAGCGTCCTGGATTATCCAGCACAATTACCAGGAGCGACACGATCGACATGTAGACAAACGATGTCAAATAAATCGCCCCGACGAAATTCACCGGATGGTCTGGCACTAGACCCAGGCAGTAAACCATGATCAGCATCAAAATTGTTGCCTGAACGAAAGCCGCCACGCCAGTAACCGAAGCTTTGGCCAGCCACCAGCGAAAAGCGTTTTCTTGCTCAGCAAAAGTCTTGCGGATTGGATAAATAATATTCAGAGCAATCGCCCCGACAAACAAACTCAGCGACAACACGTACGGCGCTAGCGCATAGCCGTAATTCGGCACGTCGCCCTGCTTGGTCGTTTCCGACTTCACCGGGCTGGCCATTTGTTGCTGAGTGGCCGCGCCAGTTGGTTGTATTTTGAGTTGCCGAGAAGCATCCGCCAATTTCGTAGCCAAAGTATCTGCGCCGCCCGTCAATTGCGACGCGCCATTCGTTAGTACACCAGAGCGGCCATCTAACAGACCTGCGCCATTCGCTAGCTGTTGGCTGCCAGTTTGCGCCTGCGCCAGACCGTTTGTTAGCGATGTCGAGCCGGCCAGCAACTGATTATTCGCCGCTCTAACGCTGTTATAACCATTAAGAGCAGTGATTGCATTCGGCGCCAACTGATTAACGCCGTTGTTCAGCGTAGAGACGCCGGTTTGCAATTGTGCTTGCTGCGTTGACAGACTTTGAGTGAGTATCTGCAAATCTTTAAGCAGCGCAGCTGCTTGAACGCTAATCG
>CAUPXR010000067.1:0-3015 GCA_963515225.1 uncultured Candidatus Saccharibacteria bacterium
AAATTTCCGACACCCACGGATTATACCCAATATCTCCTACGCTCTCATAATCTGTACTCATGAATATTATTTTACACTTTCATTGATATTTTAGCAAATAACTTGTAAAGATTAAGTTTTCCTGCCTATTCTTTGAGCATGCCTCTGACCCGCCGCGGATGACCCCTGAGCGTTGCGGCGTTTTTTACTGGACGGGTGCAGTTTTTTCGGGACGGAGCGGAGAGTTTTCGGGGCTTTGGCTGCTCCTTTCAGGGCTGCGCGTTTAAGCTTGGTTGGAACAGTTTTAAGCCGCGGCGGCTTTTTACGCGGGTATTCGCCTGCCAGGTGCTGCTTGATAAGTCCAGACAAACGTTTGGCATAAGCGTCTGTCACTTCGTGCCCTTGCATAGTCATCGACCGGCGGATGATATTTTTATGCTCTTTGGCTAATTTCTTCAAATTTCCTTCAACGATCAGCGGATCAAGCTTACCGGACAGAATAGTAATTGGCAATTTCAATTGAGCAACGTCATCCAATGCCGTCTGGTTGATTATGGCAGTATTAAGGGCGGTCAGGAAAGAATCGGCAGTGACTTGGTCGGCCTGAAAGCCAGCGTCAGGCCAAATATTATAACGGTCGGCAAATTGCAGAATACGCTTCGAACCGTCCGGATGGCGGCGAATAAATCGATAAAAAGCGCGCAAAACTTTTTCTGGATGATGAAACCGCTCGTCTATTTGCGGGCGATACATCGGCGGACTGCACAGGATGAGCGAACGGCTTAAATGCGGATGCTGTTTGGCCAGCTCCACTGCGGCCAACGAACCCATGGAATGTCCGATAACAACGTCGAGGCGAGTAATTGCCTTTTGGCGTAAAGTAGCGGCGATACTGGCGGCTTGGTCGCGCACATCATAAGACTTCCAATCAGGTTTGGGCGAATTGCCAAAACCCAGCATATCAATGGCAATTACCCGCGTGTCCTTCGGTAGGTACGGTTCCAGCGGTTTCCAAGTTTGCCACGACGTACCCAGCCCGTGGATCAAGAGAATGGTCGCTTTCGGTCGGCTCGGACGAGAAAAATAATGCAAATTAAGCACATACGGAATACGCAGCCAGCGATGGATGAGGCGATCAAACATATTACTTAGTGTAACATTTATAGGGATAAAGCGCGACATAGTTTGAACCAAGCTGCGTTGCGAATCCTATACTGGAGCGGACGCAATAACCATCCTAGTTGTCTAATGTTTGTTGTTGATATAATTATCCACATGAGAAGAGAAAGTAGATCTAGTTGGAGTGCAGTAGAGAGAAGAGCTAATAACGAACTAAAGAGAAGCTCAGCTATTCAAGGACTTGGCGCTTTTGTGTTAGTATGTGTGGGCGTTGGCCTGGGTCTCAAGGTAGTTGCAGGTGTGAAAAATATTGAAGAAGAGCAAAGAAAGAGGTACGAAGAAGGATTAAATAACCAAGCTTGCACTGGCGAAGTTGTTGATAAAACATATACGCCGGAACACGAAGAACTCTCTCTCATAGGCCGGACGCCCGTCTTAAGTAAAGTACCTAAAAATCGAACAATAACGATGCAGCTGGGCGCAGGCTGCCGTCCTTACGAGGCTGGCGACGAGATAGAGATAAACGCTGATAGCCAGTTGTGGGATAAAGCAAACAATGGCGATATGCTTTATCATCCTGACGGGTCTACCGGTTGGGATGTATATGATAATTATCCGGTTTCTATGGATGATTCGACCGGCTCAAAGGAGAATGATCCAATGAATAATAACGGCGATGATGTCATTGTCCGCGATTTGCCAACTGTCGGTACTGGTCAGGTAAGCCCAGCTGCAGCTCAAGAGAAATATTCTGAGCCAGCCGCCAGCGAGTTTCATATTAGCCCTCAAGCGCTGGAAGAGACAGCTAGTAATTAGCGTCGTCGTTATCGCGGCTTCTTGTTTTCGCCGGCGACTATCTGCACAATCATCGCTATAATAAACGTTATTACGCCAGTCATATTGACAACCAGGCAGATAGTTTTGTACTTGTTCGGCGCTAGCACCTGCAGCAGCGCGCCCGCGCCCATCAGCGCGAAAGATACGAAAAATAGCGGATGAAGTTTAGTGCGCGATCTCATACGGATCATATTATATAGCATTGCCGATAAAATGAAAATCCGCCCAGATCAAACGCTAGCTGGGAGCGTTCGCTAGGCGGATTTGCAAAAGAGCCAAATTGTAAGGAGACAGTCGCTAAAAGTTAGCTTCGCCTGGCTGCTCGCCTCGTCTTACGTCTCTGTCATTTAGTTGATCAAGTGCATCTAAAACAGTGTCTTGTGCTTCTAGTAATAAACCTTTAAGCATTCCTGCAACTGTCTCTGGATCAACGACAGCAGCTCTATCGCCAAGTTTTCTGTGGGCTCTCACTCCTAATAGGTAGCCAACAAACACGGCTTCCTTCATAACTTTCGGGTTAGCAAACATACCCTCAGTTTCTTCTGCTAGCGCTGCGAAATCGCCTTGCAGGTCGGCAAACATGCGCCATGACTTTGTTCTATCGCCTGAATACCCCCCCATTAAACTTTCATTCATAATACGTAAAACTCCTTTTCTTTAATTTATACTTGTCGGCACTGTAGCAGGAAACTGCTTAAAATGCAAATACCAGAGGCAAAGTCAGCGTACATCGTATTTCAGAAGAACTTGACAATGAAGTCGTCTAGTATTAACCAAATAGCAGATAGTGTTCTTAGTAACTTACAGGAGAACTATCGTTAATATACGACAGTATCAGTTTTATTAAAGTTGGGATATCTTTATAATTATGGTCGTTGCTTTCTATGCGCTTCGCAATAGTACTTTCCAGATTTTTTGTCATTAAATGTACTCTATCATATGACCCCATGGGATCGCCGGCTGCTTGTATATATAGCGTTGGTGTTTGAAATTTTTGGAGAAGTGTTTCGTAATTAATACGCCTCTCCCTTGCATATTCAAGAGGAAATCCTATAAAAATAGCCTTCTTTAAGCTTGCAC
>CAUPXR010000068.1:0-2950 GCA_963515225.1 uncultured Candidatus Saccharibacteria bacterium
GAACTAAGTCTGACGTTCTATTGCAGCTAAGGGGTATAAATATGCCGGAAAAAGGGATATTTAGGTGGTTTAGGCTGCGGCGCAAGATAAAAAAATATATTAAAACAGAAAACTCGGCAGTTCAGCTAATTGTTCAGGAATTTAATCCGCAAGAACCTGGCTATAATGAGTGGTTTAGAAGTTATATAATTCCCGATATTACTATTGTAACTTCTGTGACAAACGGACGTATGCAGGTTGAGCATTCTCTGGAAGAGGTAGCAAACGAGATGATTTCATTAGCAAACTTTTCGCGGATGGCAATGATTAACCGCGATGATATCGATGGGCGTTTTGCGAGCTTTTTGACGAATCCTAATATTACGACATATGGCAGCGACCCGGTGGCGGAGTATAATTTTGATGACCGTAATTTTTCTTTGGAGGACGGACATCATGGCTTTATTATGTCGCCGGAAAACACCGAAGGACTGGAAGTTAATGTTAAGCTGATTGGCGAGCATAATATTCGTCCAGCAATTGTAGCAGCAGCCGTTGGTTATGCTACAGGCGAAAGCGAGGATAATATTAAAAAAGGCGTGGAAAGCTTGCGCCCGCTGCCAGGAAGAATGAATTTGCTTCGCGGTGCGGACAACACGTGGCTGCTGGATGACAGCTATAGTTCAACGCCGTTGACAGCATTGGCGGCTTTACAGTCGCTATATAAGATGGAAACGCCGCAGCGGATTGCTGTATTGGGTAATATGAACGGGCTGCGCGGCATTTTTGAACAGGCTCATGCTGATTTGGGGTCGCATTGCAGTACGGAGCTGCTGGATTGGGTTGTTACGGTTGGCGAAAAAGCGAATATGTATTTGGCGCCAGCTGCCCGCCAGAAAGGTTGCCAAGTAAAAGAATGCCGCAATGCAATTGAGGCCGGGGCGTTTGTCCGCGATAAATTAAAGTCTGAAGGCATTGCTTTATTTAAGGGTTCTAGCGGCGGAGTATGGTTAGAGGAGGCTATAAAAATAAATCTTCATAGTACTGAGGATGAGAAAAAGTTAGTGCGCCAAACGCCGCAGTGGATTGCTAGGAAAAATCAATTTTTCTCGCAATTTAAAGGGTAATTTGTTATAGTATAAAGTGCTTAAATAAAGAGAGGGGATTTATGGATAATAGTAAACAGGCAAAAGTACAGAAGTCGCCGTCTGGATCATTGCCGAAGTCGCAAAAAAAGCCAGCCGCTTCATCTGTACCTGCGACACATCCGCCGTATGGTAGTGCGGCGCTAAAGCCGAAGAAAAAAGTTGGGCTGATTGTTGGTATTATTTCTGGCGTGTTAATTTTAATTTTAGCCATTGCTGCCGCGCTATTGTATTTCTTATGGTGGCAGAATCCGCAGAAGATAGTAACCGATGCTGTAGTCAATACCATGACGACCAAAAAAGCGGTTGTAAACGGCAAGATGACAGTGATTGCTAATAATGACAGTAAAATTGAATTAAATATCAAATCTGCTGCCGACTCGCCGAAAACCAAAACTGATGTTGAAGCGAAAATAACTCTTAAGAACGTTTCAAAAACTATTAATTTGAAGGCCGCTGTTGTTACTGATCGGGATGGTACGATTTACGTCAAGCTTGATGGTATGCGAAAACTTGTGGAAAGCGTGGTTAGCCTGGCAATAGAAGCAAACGTGCCTAGTTCGGCGTATGAGGCTAGCCCGTCGTTAAAGCAGCAAATAGAAGCTGTTAAAAAGCAAATTATATCGCAGCTTGAGGAGAAGATGTCAAAAATTGATGGTAAATGGCTAAAGACGACGGCTGAAGATATTGCTAACAATAATACCGATATTAAATGCTCGGCGGAGATTGTTAAAGAACTGCAAAATGACAGTAAGGCTCGAAAAGAGATTGCCGATATATATAGGCAAAACAGTTTCTTAATTATAAAAGATACAAAAATTGACGATCGTAATGGTGGTCGTGGCTTTGAGATAGATTTAAATAGTGATGAAGCTGTAGCTAAGGCAAAGGATTTTTCGAAAGCCTTAGAAAGTACGTCAATTGGCAAAGATATTAAAAATTGCACCAAAGACGTCCGTCACAATAACGGGTCAGCAAATAAAACAGGCAAGTCTAACGGCACATTAAAAATTTGGGCTGATGTCAATTCGCATGCGCTAAAAGCAGTTGAGATTAAAGGGAATAGCAGCGATTCGTCGGCGAACTTATCGCTGGATATTGATACGAGTAAAACCGAATCTATTGATATCCCGTCCAATGCTGCTAGCCTGAAATCGGTTGTTGAAGAGTTATTCAAGGGTATGTCTAACTCTTCAGTGTCTCAATCTGCATAAGAAATGTGCTTACCTCAAGGAAACTCCGTTTTTTTGAGGCGGAGTTCTTTGATATAATTACGGGTATGAAACGATATAATCCGACGGAAATTGAGAAAAAATGGCAAGATAAATGGGAGGCTGACGGCACCTATGTCACTGATCTTAGTGATACAACGCGCCCAAAGTACTATAGTCTCAGTATGCTTCCTGGCATCACTGGCGCGGGTATTCACATCGGTCACGGTCGGACGTTTCAGTTTGCTGATATTAAAGCGCGCCTCAAGCGCCAACAGGGCTATAATACTTATCATCCAATTGGCTGGGATAGCTTTGGTCTGCCAGTGGAAAACTATGCCATCAAGGTTGGTAAAACGCCGCGAGTGGCGCATGACGAAGCCAAGATTCATTTTAAGGAACAGCTGAAGCGCCTCGGATTTAGTTATGATTGGTCAAAAGAAATTTCCACCGCCGATCCTGAGTATTACAAGTGGACTCAGTGGATTTTTACGCAGCTATACAAGCACGATTTGGCGTACCAAAAGGAGCAGCCGCAATGGTGGTGTGATACTGACAATACGGTGCTAGCTAACGAGCAAGTTGAGGGCGGCAAATGTTGGCGCTGCGGTAACC
>CAUPXR010000069.1:0-2920 GCA_963515225.1 uncultured Candidatus Saccharibacteria bacterium
TGTTTGTAAAGCGGTTGCCATGGTTATCCCTTCGGTGCTAATTTCATATAATCAATCATCCAGTTGGAGATGTCCGTGAAAATCGGGCCGGCGTGGTAATTTCCCTGCAGGTTAATTCCTCTGCCCGGCGCCGCCACGCGTACCATTATGACATATTCCGCCCTATTTGCGCCACCATAGCCGATATAGGTCGCAATTGTCTCGCTTTGTGAATAGTGTCCGCTAACGACCGCTTCCGACGTTCCAGTCTTACCGCCAATTTCATATCCCGGCTTATCGTTTTTCGATAAAAACGACGAACCGCGCGCCGTCGCTAGCATACCGCGCATTTGCGACGACGTCCCAGCACTGACCGTCTGGCGCAGCGCTTTGTTCTCGGACGGATGTATTTTACCGTTTTTATCAACCGACCCGCCAACAATCGCCGGCCTGTGGTATTGCCCGCCATTAACAATCGACGAAAACCCAGCCGCCACCTGTACCATTGTTAAGTTCATACTCTGCCCGTACGTCATTGCCGAATAACGGACTTCATTGCCCTCGGCGCTGTCCGGCGGATAAACATAACCGGCTGCCTCGTTCAACTCAATGCCGGTAGCTTGCCCGAATCCAAACCGATCATGATAATAATCGTACAGCGTCTGGCGCGCTGGCAAATTGATTTGCGACCCATTGCCAAGCCTCCGCACTGCCGTAATTGTACCTACATTCAACGAATTATTAAACGCTCCCTGAATCGATATCGGACCATTCAAACCGCGCAGCGCATTACACATGGTCCTGTCAGCCACCTTAATGCAATCAGTATTATTATAGACGGTTGACGGTGTAACCGCGCCTTTATCAATCGCCGCAGCAAAACTAAACGATTTAATAATCGACCCCGGCTCAAACGGCGTCATCGTAACATTATTCATAAAAACCGCGGCATTAGTTTGCTTGGCGTATTCCGCCGGATTATATGACGGATAATTAGCCATCGCCAAAACTCGGCCGTTATTTGGGTTCATAACGATAACACTTCCTTCAGTAGCGTGCGCTGCCTCGACGCCGTTTTTCAGCGCCGACTCAGTGTAACTCTGAATATTCCGATCAACCGTCAAAGCAAGATCCTCCCCCGCCTTCGCCTCAATCCGAATATTATCCTTACCCACTGTCAGCGGCACATTCCTGACGTCGGTCACTGCCTGTAATAAACCGTTCTGCCCCTTTAAGCGCTTTTCCAGCGCGCCCTCCACGCCGTATTGTCCGTCGCCAGCCGCATTAACGAAACCCAGTACGTGCGCACCTAAACCATTCTCTGGATAATCGCGAATCGACCCCTGTTGATACAGCATACCAGCAAAATTCTTATTCCTCAATTTTTCGGCTTGCGTTCTGGAAATATTCCTAGCCAAAACCTCGTAGCGAGACTTCTTATTATTCAGCTTAGCTTCGGCATGATGAACCATCTCTCCGCCGGCGATTTCTTTCAAACTAGTAATGATTTTACTGCGTTCGTTGTCTTCCACTGCCTGTGGATCAGCAATTACCGTATAAATCATCCGATTCAGCACCACCGGCGCCAACGCCTGCCCGTCCATCATATAGATCTTACCGCGCTCTGCTGGGATAATAAATTGCCGCTGCTGGCTAGCCCGAGCCAACTCGGTATACATACCATGCTGCAAAATCTGCAAGTAAAACAGCCTTAACACAAAAGCCGCCATCGCCAAGAGTAAAACGATGGCCAACCAGCCAGTTCTAGAATGCTTAAGCCGCTGCATAATCGCTCTATTTAGTATATCATTTCAGGCTACCGCGCGTAACTAGTCTCGGTCGACGTCATGGCCGCCGCGACATTGCTATTCTTCGCCCTCTCTAGCGATGTCAGCCGCGCATTTTGTACTTCCAATTCTGATTTTTTAGCGCTCAATTCATTTATTTGCGAATCCAAATCCTGCGCCTCGTAGCCATAGGCCGTCGTTTTAATTGCCTGAGTCAAATAAATCAAGCCCAGTACTGTAATCATCAGCGCAACGAGCACTGTATGAGCGACAGGACCAAGTTTGACCCGAGATTGGAAACGTGTTGAGTTCTGGTTGCGCCGCATCTGGACGCCTGAACGTCGCGGAGTAAATGTGGTGGTTGTCATTGCTTCTATTCTTATTTTTGTTTATAATTTTTATTAGGGAAAGCCAGCCCGCCCCTGTTAGTGTATTAGAACGGGCTATTTCCAAGTTAGAGTGTATATTCCGGAATACGCGCTCTGTTAGTCGCGGCGTACCGCATCGGTCTCAGCTACTTCTGCGTCCTGGAATTGTACTTTGATGTGGATTGGCATGGTGTCGCCCTCCTTCTTTTTGTTTATGTTTTTACGGCGTAGCGAAACTGAGCGCTTCGGCTGCGCGGGTTGTGAACGTCCTCTGTTCCAGACACCGGTTTTTTCTCCGGGACGATCAGCTCGGCCTCGTAGCCAGCAGCTGCTTGCTCCCAGAAATATCGCTTGACCAATCGATCCTCCAGACTATGAAAACTAATTATTCCAACTCGCCCGCCCCGATTAAGAAGGCGTGGCAGCAGCGGCAATAATTCCTCAATCAGCCGAAGTTCGTGATTGACTTCAATGCGCAGTGCCTGAAAGGTGCGAGTCGCCGGATGATGTTTCATCCCGCCGCGACCGACAGTGTGCTTGATCAGATCAGCCAGCTCAGTCGTCCCCCGAATCGGCCGTGCTTTGGCGATTACCTGCGCAATCCGCCTGGCCCGCCCGGGACTTTCCTCACCGTAACGAGTTATCAGCCGCGTCAGCTCATCAACCGAATACGAATTGACGATATCCGCCGCCGTGATTTCCGTCCGATTATCCATCCGCATATCCAGCGGCCCGTCAAACCGAAACGAAAAACCTCTCTCTGCTCTGTCAAGCTGTGGTGACGAC
>CAUPXR010000070.1:0-2877 GCA_963515225.1 uncultured Candidatus Saccharibacteria bacterium
TTGGATTTGCCAGGTCAATTTCTTGATGCGCCACGTTCATATCGCCGCAGTATAGTACTGGCTTGACTTGCTCCAGCCCCTCCAGATACGCTAGTACTGCTGGATCCCACTGCTTGTGGCGTAAATTCAGCCGGCTCAAATCCCCTTTTGAATTTGGTGTGTAGCACGTCACCACCCAAAAATTATCAAACTCGGCAGTAATGATACGCCCCTCGTCCGCCGGATTGCCATACTGATCGCCGGTCACATCGAACCACTTGATGATACTTGGTGGTAGCCCGTCACGCCAATGTAGCGGCCGGATTTTCGAGAAAATTGCCGTGCCGGAATAGCCCTTTTTGGCGGCTGAATAGAAATGCTCGTGGTACTCTGGCAGATCAATTTCTACCTGGTCGCGGGCGGCCTTGGTTTCTTGCAGGCATAAGATATCCGGATCGTAGGTTTGCAGGAAGCGGGCAAACTCGCCCTTGTTGATGACAGCGCGGATGCCGTTGACGTTCCAGGAAAAGAGTCTCATATTTTTAGGCCTTTCGCTTGCTGATGGCGTCTCGGTATAATTGCAAATATTTTTCAGCCATTCGGTCGGGCGTGAGTTCTGGTGCAAGCTTGATTGATGCCTGCGACATTTTCTGCCGTTTTTTCGGGTCGGTTGCCAGTTGCTGCATCGCGGCGGCAAAGTACTCAATTTCTGGTCCGTCGGTCAAAATACTATTGTCTTTATTTACTCCAACCGTCAGTCGCGGATCGCAATAAATAATCGGTAGCCCAGCAGTCGCTGCCTCGCCGATGGTCATAGCTTGCGTGTCAAAACCATAAGACGCTAAAACGAAAACATCCGCGTTAACTAACTCTTCGGCTACTTGATTAATGTCAGACATGTGTCCGCGGAAGATAATATTGTCATGTCCTTTCGCTAACCGGCGAAGTTTATTTAAATGATTTCCACTGCCGGCGATGTGCAGCTCTGAATTAGGAATGTCAGCTTTTATAAAAGCGCGGATAATCGTATCGATTCGTTTTTCTGGCGCCAAGCGGCAAATGCTTAAAAAGCGGATAGTGCTATCGGAGCGGCGGCGCTTGGCTTGACTAATGGCGCGGCTCAATTCAGGATTAACACCGGTCGGTATGGCGCGGGACGGAATACTAATCCGCCCAGCACATTCGGTTATTCGCTGTATCATGAAATCGGCTGGCGCAGTAAAACCGTCAACCTGCGAGGCGATAATTGCCATGGAGCGCCAATCAAATCGCGCTAGCAGTCCAGTGGCGTCGGGACTTTTCGGCGCTAGGCGGATCGGCTGATCGTGCCGTTTTTTGGCAATCAGAGAAATCACCGGGCTGATGAGGAGTATGTAAGCCAGAGAACCCCAGACTGCCACGAATGGCTGCGAAGCGTGCGCTCCGGCTAAATTGGCATGAAAAGTATGGACGTGCGGGATATTTTGCAGCTTAGCAATGCGCGCTGCCAGCGCCAGTCCGCCTCGATCCGTATGGCTATGAATGATATCAAACTGATGACGGCGGCAGATGCGCCGGGCTATGCGCCAACTTTGTTTGATAGTGCATGTCTGCACTGGCATGCCTGATATGTATGTCGATGGCATAACGATCGTTTCGCAGTTATCTGGCTTTTCTAAGTAATGCCGCGGCGCTAATAGCGTCACCTTGTGGCCTAGCCGGACCAGTTCGTTAACTTGCACCTGAACTGAACGCCCAATGCCGCCTGACGCCGGATAAATATCGTCTAATATTAAGGCGATACGCAGCGAATTGCTTGGCTTAACCGGCTTGTCTTTGGATTTCATGTGTCAAATTATAATATAATGAGGCTGGCAAGTAAAACTTGGCCAGGCGATAGCCGCGGGTAGGATTTGGATCGGAATGTTTGAGGTGAAATACTACCAACTTGTCAGTATAATAGTTTCGAGCAGTTATTATACCGCGATGCTATAATTTAATGAAGATGCTGCTAATGTATAATGAGTTTTTGAGCGAAATTTCAAGTGATTTTATAGATGTGGGAGGTATAAAAACTGCTTATTATTTTTATGACGGAAATTCGGATAAAACTATCCTATTGATTCATGGTATTGGCGGCGACTTTCATGGAATGATTCCGCTGGCGCATTATCTGAAGGATAGCGCAAATGTGCTATTTGTCGACCTGCCGTCGCACGGCAAGAGCCAGTTGATTACAGATATAGAAATTAGTGACATTGAGTGCTGGTCAAGTAGTTTACTGCTGGCTTTTCAGCAGAAAAACTTGCAGGTTGATGAGATAATTGCTCATTCGTTGGGTTGCTAGGCGGCTAGCAAGATGGAATGTCCGAAGATTTGGTATGTTAATCCTCCGGTTAAAACTCCAGTAATGGCGAAGGTTTCTTCTGTATTTTTATATCGTGTTCGTTGGATAAATCGACACATCTATTTAAACTATTATTTTTCAGTACTGCGCGGCATATGTTTGGCGAAAAATAAACAAAGGAGTACGATAAATCTAATAAAATGGCTAACGAAACAAACTTGCGTGACGCCGCGGCAATATTTGGAGCATGCGAAGATCGCGCGGGATATTTCCAGAAAAGAGAAGATGGTTGTCTCCAGGCAAAAATTTACAGGGGTTATCGTGGGAAAGTTTGATAAAATTACTTGTCCCATTTATCCATCTGGAGTGAAAATTGATAGATTTGCAGAACTTGACACAGGACACTTGTCGGTGCTGGATAGTCCAGAATTAGTCTCAAGACTCATATTGTCAGGAGAATAGTTTGCTATACTGTAGCTATGAGTAAGAGGAACGACAAGAAATTAACTGTTAATATGATTTCTGAAAGCGAGTTTACTGTTCAGGGTCATGGCGTACATACAGCATATAAG
>CAUPXR010000071.1:0-2749 GCA_963515225.1 uncultured Candidatus Saccharibacteria bacterium
GCGATTTGGCAAACAGCGATTGAAATTTGGCAGGAAACCGCCAGTCCAAAGATTACCGGCGCAGTCTTGGCGGCGGCAATTGTCAAACAGCTGCCGCAACACGACGCACTGCTGGCAAATATGAAAATTGACTTCCAGGATGTACTGGAGGGAATTCGCTGGTACGAACGAAGCAAAGAGCTAATTGAGCAGCGCAAGGTTAAACCGCTTCGGACGGGCGGTATTGCCCGGGATTGGTCGTTTGGCTATACGCCGCTACTGAGTCGTTTCGCGCAGAATATTAGCGCGCAGGTGAGCGGCGGTATAATGGCGACCAAGCTTGACATGCATAATAATGCGCTGGAACAGATGCTGGCAACATTTAGCTCTGGCGGGCGGCAAAATGTTACGCTGGTTGGCGCTGACGGCGCAGGTAAGACTACGGTAGTAGCGGCTTTTGCCGAAATGCTAATTGACGGTTATAAAGGCGTGCCGCGGCATTTGCTATATCAGCAGGTTTTTATGCTGGATGCGTCGTCGCTGGTGAGTTCGGCGTCCGGCCGCGGTGATTTGGAGAACTTGGTGACGATGATTATCAATGAGGCTTATTTGTCAAAAAATGTTATTTTATGCTTGGATAATGCGCAGTTATTCTTTGAGGAAGGTGTCGGTTCGGTTGATTTAAGCAATGTCCTGCTGCCAATCCTGGAGGCGGGGCGGCTGCGCATGATTTTGGCGATGGACGAGCAGCGGTTTTTGCAGATTTCCCAGATGAAACCGCAGTTGGCGCACGCGCTGAATACAATCGCTATTCGTCCGACCGACGAGGCGGGAACGATGAAGATTATGCGCGACCAACTCTTCTTTTTTGAGGCGCAATACCGCGTGGCGTATATGTATCAAGCTTTGGCCGAGGCTTATCGGGTCGGCGATCGCTATGTTCAAGATTTGGCGATGCCAGGCAAAGCTTTGAAGATTCTAGAGTCAGCTGCTAGCTGTGCTCAGAATGGACTGGTGACAGCGCAATCGGTGGACGATGCAATTGAAAAAACGCTTGGTATAAAAATATCCACAGCGAATACCGGCGACGAGCGTGAGAAATTGCTTAATTTGGAAGCGTTGATTCATCAGCGGATGATTAATCAGTCGCGGGCGGTGACAGTTGTTTCCGATGCTATTCGCCGCGCCCGTACTGGCGTTAGAAACCAAAACCGGCCGATTGGCGCTTTCCTGTTTCTCGGCCCGACTGGCGTTGGTAAAACTGAACTATCCAAAGCGTTGGCGGATGTTTATTTTGGCGGCGAGGGTAGTATGATTCGGTTGGATCTTAACGAGTTTGTCCGCCCAGATGACGTAGCGCGGCTGATTGCTGATGGCGCGCATGATCCAGGCAGCTTGACTGCCCAGGTGCAGAAACGGCCGTTTTCTGTTGTGCTGCTGGATGAGATTGAGAAGGCTCATCCGCAAGTTTTAACAACGCTGCTGCAGCTGTTGGACGAAGGCATTCTGCGTGATGAAAATAACCGGGAAATTAGTTTTCGCGATACGATTGTCATTGCTACGTCGAATGCTGGAGCGGATAGAATTCGCGAATATATTGAACGTGGTTATCAGTTGGAGCAGTTTGAACAAACGTTTATCAACGAGCTAATTAATACTAATCTATTCCGGCCGGAGTTTTTGAACCGTTTTGACGAAATTGTCTTATTTCGTCCGCTGGGCAAGGAAGAGTTACTGCAGGTTGTCGATTTGATTTTGGCTGGCGTTAATAAAACTTTGGCGCCGCAAAAAATCCAGGTTGCGGTTGAGGAAGAAGGTAAGAAATTATTGGTTGAAGCCGGTTATGATCCGCGCCTGGGCGCGCGTCCGATGCGCCGCGTTGTCCAGCGAGCAGTTGAAAATACTATCGCCAAGCAAATGTTAGCTGGTCTGATCGCGCCGGGTTCGACGGCGACTATTACTGCCCAGCAAATTAGCCAGGTACTTGATGCGTCAGAAGTTTCGCAGCCAGCACCGCTTCCGCCAACAGACACCCAAGGCTTCGGCGCCCAATCTTAACTAGCGAATTTACTTTGCCGTAATCGTTGTTTTAACGTCTGCCGATGCGATTATCGCGCCAGCCAGTAAAGGCTGTGTTGTACTCCTGTTCGGATCAAATGGCCGTCTATTCAGGTTATTGATATTATCGACAAGGGCAGGGAAATTAGCTGCCAAATCATTGTACGGCCTGCCATCAGGTATCGTACTATCGGTAGTGATGAATACCCAGCCGGCATTACGTTGGCGCGATAAATTGATTATTTTTTGGTAATCGCCAGCTTTTGCGGCATAAATCGTATGGAAAATACGATGGGAGTTTGCCGGATCTTTTTCAAAGGCAGAATAAGCGGTCTTATAGTTATTAATATATTCGTCAGCAGTGCCTTCGTTAGTCATGAAGATATCGGCGTATGGCGCAATTGCGTCGGTGATGTGCGTACCAGGATTGGCGACGACTAATTTGTTGCCGTAAGTACTTTTCGTGTAGTTGTATAATTCTGCCATGTAAGCCGTTGCGCCGTTATTTCTGGATGATATCTCGTCGAAATAGAATCCGTGAATTTTATCTGCCCCGTAAAGTTCAATGAACTTAGCCATGGCGGCTTTAACTTCGGCAATCGGGCGAGTCTGCTGAACAGTGCGAATGTAAGCGACAGTCTTGAAACCAAGCTCGGTGTTCTTTTTTAGCAGCCGCACATAGCCTGGGTCGAGCTTGGCGTCAGGACTGCCG
>CAUPXR010000072.1:0-2707 GCA_963515225.1 uncultured Candidatus Saccharibacteria bacterium
ATTGGCGTTCAGCCGAGCGTGACTTGCCATCAAAGCTGCATGGTTATCATTTGGTAGCAGGTTCGGTAGAAGTGCAAGAGATTTTGCCGCGGGAGCTGGAGGTGATATCGTTTTAAGATGATATACCTTGTAACGTTGTAGTAGATCAATTTTGTTAAGTATTCGTCTTGTATATATAAACAAAAAACGCCGAATACTTACATCGTAGATTGGTTTATAATTAGTAGGGTGATGAATCAAGAGAAGAATTATAGGTTAGAATTCTTAGTCGAGGCAAATACTTGGTCAGAGGTCGTTAAGATTTTTAAGTCTGATCTTGGTATAGATAATGAGAAACAGAATGTAAAAGATTTTCAGACAAACAATACGTTTCTCGTGCATGTGAACATGAAAAATTCGGCCATAAGCGAAGAATTTTACAAGAAGATTGCTAAGTCTAGACAGATTGCTTTGGTTTATGATCCAAAAGGGGCGAATATAAGAAATAATATTATGGATACTGTGGACTCAGTAGAACATAATTTAAGAATAATTCTTCTAAATATAAATGAGGTAATTGATGATTATTTCCGTTACTTTAAAAATACTTATGCAAAAGACTTTGCTAAAGGCAAGAACTTAATAAAAATAGACGACCTAAATCCATTAACATCTTATCTTACGTTGGGTGATGTTATCCAAGTACTATCTGCGGATATATCATTGAACAACAAAAACTTAACAGCAGAAGATATGATGTCTATTTTTAAAGACCACTCTGACATAAATGACGTAAAGCATGAACTTAGCGAAAGAGTCAAACCTTGTACTGTTTGGGATCAAATCGATAAGCACATACTAAAAAAGGGTATAAAATGGGAGGATATAAAGGGCGATTTAGGAAAGCTTGAGAAGATTCGTAATAAAGCGGCTCATTTCAGGATAGTTACAGAATCTGATTTAAAGAATGTGATAAAGTCGGCAAATGCTATAAATAAAAAGGTTACAGTTAGACGTCATCCGTCAAAAGAAGAAATAAAAAGTCTTCAAGAGTCTTTAAAAGGTTTTGAGATTCTAAATAATTTATTGAAACCTAGCACTCAGTGGGTAACAGAATATCAACAATCTTTTGGGAAACTTCAGTTTCAAAATATTAAAACTCTGCAGCAAGCTATTCAAGTCGCAGCCTTGCCACAGATCAACATTCTTCCAAGTATATTGAATGAACCAGATAAAGATAAGCTTGAGGAGTAGATTATATTGAATTATGAAAATCTCCGTCCTCCTCAAACCCAACTCCCGCCACCGCGAAGAAGTCGTCCCGAACGATGATGGCTCGTTGACGGTTTATACCAAGGCGCCGGCTGTTGAGGGGCGGGCGAACGCAGCAGCAGTAAAACTGTTGGCGAAACATTTTGGCGTGGCGCCGTCAAAGGTAAAATTAGTGCGCGGCGCGGCTTCAAAATATAAGGTTTTTGAGGTAGATAAAACAGAATAGCCGCCGCAACGAGTGTCCGCAATATCCAGCGACGATTCTACGGATATCCAGCCCCTGGCGCCATATTGCCAATCAACCCCTGCACGGTTACAAACGAATAACCCTGTTGCTTCAGCGCGCTGAGGATGCACGGCACGGCGTTGACGGAGGTTTGGTGAATGTCGTGCATCAAGATGATGGCTCCAGGATGGGCGCCAGCGACGGCGCGCGAGCAGACGATGTCGCTATTGCGGTCAGCCCAGTCGCGGGTATCGACAGACCACAAGATTGACGACATGCCGCGCAGGCGAAGTTGCTCCAAGACAGCGCTGTTGACCGCACCATAAGGCGGGCGCATAACAGTTGGTGTGACGCCGGTGGCTTGCTTGATGGCGTCATTGGTACGGTCGATTTCGCCAGCAATTTGGCCAACTGGCAATTTAGGCAGTTCTGGGTGCGACCATGAATGATTGCCCAGTTGGTGGCCGCGCGCGTGCATGCGTCGCAATACGTCGGCTTGCGCGGAGACTTTGCTGCCGATCAAGAAAAAGGTGGCCTTAGCGCCATGCTGATCTAAAATATCCAGCAGCTGCGCGGTGTACGGACCTGGTCCGTCGTCAAATGTTAAGGCAATCACTTTACCCCCAGAATTCGCGGCTGACGGCGCGGCAGGCGCTGATGTTGGTTTTGGCTCGGGCGGTTTGGGGATATTAGCCAGTTTCCGGGCTGTCGGATTTTGCAGATATTTGGCAACGGCGGCGATCGGCACTTTGATTGTCATTTCGCCGTAGGCTGACGGCAAGAGCGACGCCTGTCCAATCGGCCAAGCTAGACTATTACCGCCATCGGTAATAATAAAATTCGATAGCGTTTCTTGGGTAATCGTTTCATTGAGATCTAGCTCTGCCTGCTGGTGCTGCTTGATGGTCTCATTGATATTATTTCGGGCAGCCGCCACGATTTCTCCAGCCGCTTTCTCTGATTGCTCGGTCAAATCGTTCAAAGTAATCACCTCGCCAGATTTTTTATCAAATGTCCAAAAATGCGTCAGCGACACCGGATGCGCGCCATGCATATCTTGCTTGATATTGATAATGATCGATAAAGTTACCGAATTATTATGCGTCACTTGGTAGCTAATCGTCTCAGTCAGCGGCTGGTCGAACGTCAAAATATTGGTGGCAGCATAGCGGAAGTCGCTGTCAGCGCGGTCAATTGCCTGGGCGACGGTTTTATTGATCTTATTGTTTT
>CAUPXR010000073.1:0-2702 GCA_963515225.1 uncultured Candidatus Saccharibacteria bacterium
TTATCGGTCCGGAAGCAAACTTGCGTGTCGTCGAATAAAATCGTCAATTGCTCCTCGTCATCAGCGCTTTTACTAACTTCAGCCAACGTCGACGCCGGAATGATCGCCATCAGTTCGCTATCCGATTTCATCATTTTTTTCTCTGCCAGTCGATAGCCATCAGTCGCTGCCAAATATAAATAGCCTTCGTGCGTTTGCCAATAAATACCCGTCAGCACCGCGCGCGTCGTGTCGCCGCTGACCGCAATCTTTGTCTGGTTGATAGCTTTTTTTAAGTCTCCAGCTGTAATTTCATAGCGAACTGCGGCAGTTTCATCGACAGTCGGCAGTTCAGGATACTCATCAGCGATAACGCCGTTAATCACCGACGAGAACTTGCCGGAAGTAATATTTAAGCGGCTGTCTTTAACCTCGAGCTTGACCGTACCGCTTGGTAAATTGGCGATGAATTCAGAGACCAAGCGAGCGGGGATAGTAATTGATCCCGGCTGGTCAATTTTAGCACCGACATATTGGGTGGAGGCAATCTCCAGATTAGTGCCGGCAATTAACAATCTGCCGCCGTCAGTTCGTAATAGAATATTATTTAAAATAGCTAGTTCATTCCTACTGGAAGCAACGTCCTTAATGAGATTAAGTGCTTTGGCTAATTTTTCTTGGGCGATCGATACTTTCATATTACTTATTATAATCCTTTCTTATTAATTCGCGGTGATAATAATAGGTATTGTGGAAACTGAGTAAAAAATATATTCAAACAGGGGTGATTTGACAAATCTAGTAGTGGAAAACCCTGTGTATGAAGTGTTGGTTTTATAGTGGATATGGATGGAGTGTTCCACTGGTTGAAAAGACGCCAAATATTATACACAGTTATGCTGTTTATTAGCTCGCTGCTAATTCGCAGGTTGTTCGCAGGTTTTCCACTACTAGTGAACATATAATTTATCCCGGATGTCGTTTATTTGTTCGCGGATACTGATATTAACTGTACTTTCTTTAGAAACTTTATTCACCGAATGCATGGCCGTGGTGTGATCTTTACGCCCTAATTCCTGGGCAATTTTTGGAAAGCTCATTTTAAGTTCGCTGCGCAGCAGATACATGGCAATTTGCCGCGGCATTGCGATGAATTTATCGCGCCGAGCTGAACACATATCTTTAACTTCAATATTATAGTAACGGGCGGTTTTATCGATAATTTGTTTGGCGGTGATGTGCTGCGGGCGAGTTCGCTTCATGTCGCCTAAAATCCCTTCAGCGGCCATGATGTCGGGCGTGAAGTCCTGCATTTCCGCGTAGGCCAGCAGCCGGTTTAGGGCGCCTTCCAGCTCGCGGATGTTAGTTTTAAAATTGGTTGCCAAATACTCAACCACATCGGAATCCAGCTCGAAACTGCTTAAAGCGGCTTTAGCCTTGACGATAGCGCAGCGGGTCTCGAAGTCGGGCATTTGAATGTCAATTGCCATACCCCATTCAAATCGGCTGCGCAAGCGGTCAGTCAGGGTGGGGATGCTTTTTGGCGGCTTGTCGGAGCTAATGATAATTTGCTTATTATTCTGGTGAAGGTCGTTGAATGTGTGAAAGAATTCGTCCTGGGTTTTCTCCTTGCCGGCAATAAACTGCATATCGTCGACGATAAGTACATCGACGTTGCGATATTTATCGGAAAAGCCTTTTTTCTTAAAGCGAATTGAGTCAAGAAATTCATTGACGAATGTTTCTGTAGTAATATACAACACGCGCGCCGACGGCTGTTTTTTAACAATGGCGTTGCCAACAGCTTGCATTAGGTGGGTTTTACCGAGACCAGCACCGCCATATAGATATAGCGGGTTATATTTAGCGCCGGGGTGCGAAGCGACCGCCTGGCAAGCAGCGTACGCTAGGTCATTACTTGAGCCAACAATAAAGTTTTCAAAAGTATAGCGCGGGTTAAGGTTGCTGGAATTTGATTTTTTAGACGGGATAACGAGCGAATCTATCGCATTAGATTTCGATTGCTCTTCCTGGGTGATTTCACGATTAATCCGCGGTTTTCTGGCGCCGGATTTGACACTGTAGGTAATTGCTGGCGAATTGATGCCATTATGAGATAGGGCTTCCATGATTTGCGGGTGAAACCTCTTCTCAAGCTGGGCTCTGACGAAAATATTTGGCGCGACCACCACAACTTCTTTGTCGGATATAATCTCCAGCTTGGTATTTTTAAACCAAGCAGTAAAAGACGACGATGATACAGTAACTTCAATTTCACCCAAAACGCCCTGCCACACTGCGCGATCGTTCACTAATTTACCCCTTATTTCTTTAATAATCTTAATACTACTATAACAAAAGATTAGAGTTTTCCACAAGCATAAGACTTGTCACTTGAAGGGTCTTATCAAACAGAGGTAGCGTTTTCCACAGCGACAAACCACCTCTGTAAAATTGTGGAAAAGTAATGCTAAACGGTGGAAAAAGCTTCGCTGCTTGCAAAAAAAGTCAAAAAAATGTACACTATATAACGATATGCCAAAGCGAACATTTCAACCACACACTCGTCATCGTGCTAGGACGCACGGTTTTAGAGCGCGGGTTTCTACCAAAGCTGGCCGCGTAGTGTTAAAACGCCGCCGTCTGAAAGGCCGCGCGAAGATTGCTATTTAAGCAAATATTTATCAAAAGTTCCGTCGATAGCAGCGGGACTTTTTGATATA
>CAUPXR010000074.1:0-2515 GCA_963515225.1 uncultured Candidatus Saccharibacteria bacterium
GAAAAAATATTGGACTGGTGTATTCGGGCAAGTACGCGCCCAGCAAAAACGTTTCGTCCGCGATAAAATGTCGCTATTCTTTACCTTTCTGTTTCCGCTCATCTTCTTGTTGGTGTTCGGTTCGATTTTTAATAATCAATCGACCAGCTTTGATATCGCGATTATCAATAATTCGCAGACGGAATTTGCTAAAAACTTCGTCAAAGGTGCTAAGGATAATGCCAAAGACTCGATTCTTAAAATTAAAGACGTCAAGGATATGAACGAGGCTCGCGAGAAGTTGAAGCGTTCAGAGCTAAACGGTATCATTGAATTGCCAAGCGATTTTGGCAAAGTGAAGGGTGAGGGCAGAAATGCTCGCCCGACTGGCACAATCAACGTTTTGTACGCCAAAGGCTCCGAGCAAACCGGTAGTGCTCTAACGGCGGTGATGGATCAGATTGCTAATGAAATAAACAAGCACTTGGGTCAGCCAGAAGCACCGCTCAAGGCTGCGGGCAAAGCTGTCGGCGACGAACAGTTGAAGGCTTTTGATTACACATTCACTGGACTGCTGGCATTTAGTTTGATGAGCATGGGCGTCTTTGGTCTGGCTAACCAAATGCCAGCCGAAAAGCAGCGCGGCTCCTACCGCCGTCTGCGTGCGGCGCCGTTTACCTCGGGCCAGCTGATTATTGCCATGGCGATTCACTACACGATTATTTCGCTGCTCAGTTTGACGATGATGATCGTTGTCGGCACGCTGCTGTTCCATTTCAATATGCGCGGCGATTGGTGGTTGTTTGCGGCGATGGCGGTGCTGTCTGCCTTGATGATGGTAGGCTTGGGTCTGCTGATCGGCGGCTGGGCGAAAAACGAGAACCAATCAGCGCCGCTGACCAATCTGATTTCGTTCCCGATGATGTTCCTTTCCGGCGCGTTCTTCCCGCTGTATCTCTTTCCGGAATGGTTGCGCGGCGTCGCTCAGTACATCCCGATGACGCCAATCACTGATGGTTTTCGCCTGATTATGACCGAGCACGCCAGCCTCATCGAAGTCTTGCCGCAAATCGGCGCCGTCGTCGCCTGGGTACTAGTCATTTACATCGCCGCGATTAAGCTGTTTCGGTGGGAATAGAGAAGCGAAAATCCTAGCCGTCTGGCGGGTTTTATCAAAATATCTCGGTAATTTGCCCGCCTTCGCCCACTTTTCACTAAATAGCCGTATCTGTCGCTTAAAACATCCTTTCTATTTGCGTGATTGGGAGAGCTGTCTTGACGATTTGCCCTGTGCTCTAGCTTTATGCTGCTAGTGCTGTAGTATAATGAAATTAGCTATAGTACGAAGCCATGCCAGAAGGGAAATTATGACATTTGAAGAAGCGCAAGAACTAGTAATGAAACACATCCGCGCGCGGAAGTGGGATAAGACGAATGATTCGCGCGGTTTGGCGATATCGTTATCGCTGGAAGCTAATGAATTATTAGAATATTTCCAGTGGAGTGATAAGCATATCGGTACCAAAGACGACATGGCGAGCGAACTGGCTGATATCATTATTTATGCTATCCAATTTGCCGCGCGCTTTGATATCAATATCCCAGAAGCGGTTGCTGCAAAAATTGCCAAGCAAGCCGAAAAATATCCAGTCGAGATTTTTGAGATTGAGGACAAAGCTGAGCAGAATCGTCGCTGGCTAGAAGCTAAGAAAAATTATAAGAAGGATACGACGTTATGAAAAAGAGGGTTGGCATGAATAAAAAATTCATTGCGGTTGTTTCTGTGATAATCATCTTGTGCGGGGCTGCAGTTGGACTGTGGTATAACCGCCAGCATACTGCTGAGCAACCGAAAACTCCGTCTGCTAACATGTCCGATGCCGCCAAATTCAAGTCAGAGTATCCGCGAGTGGCGGCGAATAATCGCTTCGTTTATGCCAGCGATAAAGAAGTCCTTAATGTCTTTGATCACGGCAGCGGCGTGGTTTTCTTGGGCTTCCCGCAATGTCCGTGGTGCCAGCGTTTGAGCGAATATGTTGATCAGGCGGCACGCGCCGAGAGTATTGATAAAATATACTATTTGAATATTCGCGACGCTCGCGCCAATAACAGCGAAGTTTACCAAAAATTAGTCAAGAAACTAGAACCGTATTTGGACAAAGACGATAACGGCAAGCCGCGGATATTCGTACCGGATGTCTCGATTGTCAAGAACGGCAAGATTATCGGTCGCTACAAAGAGGAATCGACTGGCGACGATAACATCACGCCGGATAAATACTGGACGAGCGAAAGGATTGAACGGACATCGTCGCAGCTGCGCGGATTTATGCGGCAGTTGAAAGGTTAATTTTCTGGATTAGCATCGTCTTTTGGTTGTTGTTTATCGCTTTTGCGCTGGCGTTTCGGTTTGATGCCGACTAGATAACTCCCAATCGTCCAGCCTTTAGCGACCCCTGGTATGATAAACAACTGAATAATAATCCAGATCCCTAGCTCTGAAAGATAGAACCTACCAGGTTGTATGGTGTCTATG